>SUVT01000015.1 GCA_015061845.1 Lentisphaerota bacterium | reverse complement strand
CAAATGGAGCGTTTTCGGTGGTTACCCTGTGGGTAGCCACGCTCAAACTACCATTTCCAACTCATCAACAATCTTTTTTCAGCCAAATTTTGCCGGACTTTTGAAATTACCTCATTTGAAAAATATTCTTGCAAAGCTATATTAAACACTTGGAGGAATTATGAAAAAATTTTTTTTAACACTTCTTACTTTTCTGCTGATCACATCTTCTGTTTCTGCAAGTGATGATCTCCACAATGAGGGAAAAGGGTTCGTCACCGGGTGGAAATTTTCTCCATTGCAGATCGGTCTTGGAATTGCGCCCTGCAGAAATCTGATGGATAAAACCACGGATACGGTTTTCTCACTCGGGCTATGGAAAATCGAACAGGAATCTTCCGTGTTGTCTCTCTGTACGATAAATCATTTGGGACATAATTACGGGCTGCAGCTTTCTCCGCTGGCAGTCTTGAGTGATAACAATTACGGAATTTCTTTTGCGCCGCTGCTGAATGGCGTCCATGAAAATTACGGCGTACAGTTAGGGATGTTCAATCTGAAAGGGAAATATGAAATGATAAATATCCTTGGACTTCAAATTGCCGACACCGTGCAAATCGGGGCAATCAATGGATTTGCGCCGGTTCAGATCGGAGTTTTAAACGCCGGATATGATAACGAAAAAACTCTTTTTCAAGCTGGGATCGTCAATACAGGAAACAGTTACTTTCAAATCGGTTTGCTGAATCACAATCCCGGCGCATGGATTCCATGGTTCCCCATTATCAACTTTTCCTTTGAAACAGCAGAAAAACAGGACGAAAATGAACACGCCGTTATTTACAGACTATCCAATCATTGATGCCCACATGCACCCGTATCTGGCATCTGACCGGAATTTTCCCTTTGAAATGCCGCAGAACTATGATGATTTTTTTGCAGTTCAGGAACGTGCCGGAATCCGGCTCTCCTGCGGTTCTTTCAATGAATCCGGAGCGGGAAACGATCCCGAAAAGCTCCGGAAATGCAACGACCGTGTGCTGGAGGTCCACCGGAACTTTCCCGACCAATTCTATCCGGGTGTAAACGTTTCCCCGCTCCTGCCGGAACTTTCCTGCGAAATGATCGAAGAGTTTCACCGCGCCGGATTCCGCTGGATCGGTGAATTGGCATGGTATGTCATGGGATATGAAAAATATAATCTTCCCGGAATGAAACCGATCCTTGATCTGGCTGCTCAGCTGGAAATGACCGTCTGCCTCCATCCGTCAACTTATAACGATATCGATGAACTGCTTTCAGATTTTCCTGATACGAAAATCGTGATTGCCCACCCGGAAGGCCCCTGGAGCATAACAAAGATGTATGAGCTGGCACAAAAGCATGACAACATGTATCTTGACCTCTCCGGTTCCGGTTTGTTCCGTATGGGAATGCTCCGGAAAGGCGTTGATATGATGGGAGCAGAACGGATCCTGTTCGGCACGGATTATCCCATCTGCAATCCCGGAATGAATGTTGCAGGTGTTCTTTTTGAGAACCTGACCGCACAGGAACAGAAGTTGATCCTCCGGGATAATTTCCTTCGTCTGACTGGAGTAAAATAAAAAAGGCTGTCACCAATCGGCGGCAGCCCTGATGAATCAATCATCGTCTTCATCAAGCATACGGAGAATATCTTCGTATGCTTTTAATTTTTCATCTTCGGAAGTCTCTTTCCGTAAATCATCCGGAACGTTCCGCTCTGAAATATCTTCCGGGATCTCCCGGAGAAACGGAGAAGGAACACAGCGGATAAATTCCTTGAACCGGAACCGTTCGCCTGCATAAGTCATGAACAACTCTTCCCGAGCCCGGGTGATTGCCACATAGAACAGACGCCGTTCTTCTTCCAGACCGTTTTCATTCAGGGAACGCTCATGGGGAAAAACTTTATTTTCCATTCCGACGATAAAAACGACCGGGTATTCCAATCCTTTTGAAGCGTGAACCGTCGACATCACAGGAGCATCTTCATTTTCCTCTTCTGTCCGGTCATTATCATCCATCAGCGAATAAGTTTCCACGAAATCCTGAAGAGTCGGGTTCTGTCCGTCATGTTCCTTCTTGAACTGATGCGCAAAACTTCCCAGATAACTCAGGAACTCATATACATTTTCCTGACGGTAGTTCGCTTCATCCAGATCCTTATAGATCCGCTGAAGACCGTTCAGATAGCCGATTTCTGTCAGAAAGTTCTGTGCTGTTTCAGCAAGAAATTCTGTTTCAGCAAATTCTTTCCGGTATTTTTCAAAGAGTTCCACGAACTCCTGAATCGCAGCTTTCGGCTTGGCTGTCAGAGTTGCGAGGAATTCACTGCGCTTCATGATATCAAAAAACGAAAGTTCAGGGGCGGCAGACTTCATATCCCGCATCCGGAGGATCGCTTTGTCTCCGATCCCCCGCGGAGGTGTTCCGATGATCCGCAAAACGCCCTGCTCATCCCGTTCATTGATGATCAGCTTCAAATACGTTGCCGCATCCTTCACCTCTTTCCGCTGGAAGAACTCCTGTCCGCCCACGATTTTCGGACGGATCCTGGCTCTGCGGAACTCCTGTTCAAAAAGACGGGATAGGTGATTGGAACGGTAAAGGATCGCAAAATCAGAATAGGAACGCTCGCCGCGGGCAACAAGATTCTGGATCGTGTTCACCACGAACCGGGCTTCTTCTTCGCCGTTTGGGGTCTTGACGATCCGTAAAATCTCTCCGGTTCCTTTGGCGGACCAGAGATTTTTGTCATAACGGCTGCTGTTCCCGCCGATCACTGCGTTTGCAGCATCCAGGATCCGGTTGGTTGACCGGTAGTTCTGCTCCAGCTTGATCTCTTTTGTCCCCGGGAAGATTTTCGGGAAGTCTAGAATATTGGAAATATCAGCTCCGCGCCACGCATAAATACTCTGGTCATCGTCACCGACAACACACAGGTTCATGCGTTCTCCGGCAAGCAGTTTCACGATCTGGAACTGCGCTGTGTTGGTATCCTGATACTCATCCACCAGCAAATAGCGGTAAGTCTCCTGACATTTTTTCAATGTTTCGGGAGAGTTCTCAAAAATGCGGAGCGTAAGCATCAGCATGTCATCGAAGTCGATCACATTCTGCAATTCCAGCATTTTCTGATACCGTTCATAGACAAGCGCAATATTTTCATTGCCCGGATGATTGAGCATGGCATCTTCTTTTGCCTGTTCGGGCCACCAGAGTTTGTTTTTCCAGTTGGAAATAAAAGAGGCAGCCACATCCGTAGGAAGTTCATCTTTGCTGTAACCGAGTTCAGCGGCAGCCTGACGGATGATACTTTTCTGGTCGCTTTCATCCGCAATGGTGAAAGAAGAGTTGTAATTTCCGGCAAGAGAGATGTGTTTCCGCAGGATCCGTCCGCAGAATGAATGGAAGGTTCCGAGAGTGACTTTCCGTGCCTGAGCCGGGTCGATCAAACGTTCCAGACGTTCTTTCATTTCCCGTGCGGCTTTGTTGGTAAATGTCACCCCCAGAATCGCATCAGCCGGGATCCCGCAGTCGATCATAAACGCGATCCGGGCTGTGATCACACTTGTTTTTCCGGTGCCCGCTCCGGCGAGCACCAGAAGAGGTCCTTCCGTATGTGTCGCGGCTTCCCGCTGTTGCGGGTTCAGCCGGTCAAGATACGCTCCGGACATAATTATTGGGCATCCTTGACTGCCAGATCGTAGTCTGCACCGTTCCAGACAGCTGCAGCTGCGGTCACAGGATTTTCAAATTCAGCAAACACACCGCCGCTGATCACATGGTCGCAAATCTCTTCTGCTGAGCAGACAACCAGTTCAGGTTCCAGATTGCCGTGGCAGGGTGCATTCTTTTCATAGGTGGAAACGTAAACCATCTTTCCGGGTTCCAGCGGGAAGGTGCGAACAAGAACAGCATCCTTGCGAACGATTCCGAGAATACCGGTATTGGTTGCAGCATCGACTCCAGCAGCAACGCGGGGAGTATCAAGGCTGTCTTTTTCATAGTCCATAGCAAGCAGGGAAAGTGCGAAAGCATCGCGCAGGTTCATGCCAGCCATGATCTTTTCAATGATGGGGTCTGTGTGGGAACCATTGGTGGCAACTGCGATTTTACCGGAAAGACGGACACAGTTGTAAGCGATATAGGGGTTCTTGGAAAGATCGGACTCAAAACCTTTCCGGGGGATAATGGAAATCGTCTGATTTGCAAGATGAGCTGTTCTGTTGGGGAAGGAACGGGAGGACACACGATATGCCGCTACCGGTTTTCCGTCTTTTGTCATGCCTGCTGCAACAATTCTTCCGAGATACATCTTTTTTCTCCTTATGTTTGATGTTTCTGTTGTAACTTTTGAAATTGCCTCAATTTATCTGTACCATTTCAAATAGATCCAGAAGCCGATCCCGCAAAGGATCAAACCTGCAAAGATCCAATAGAAAATCACCCGGAAACGGGCTTTCTTATCTACAAAACCTTTGGAAAAGACCGAAGCAATATCTTTGTAAAGATATTTTGCTCCAGATGGACGGGGCGGAATATGTGTAAAAATCAGTCCCATCCGGTTGGAAAGTCTCATCCGGGGATTCACTGCCCAACCGCTCGCCGCCAGAAAATCCGAAACATGACGGCGGCACAATTTGATAATGGAAACCATGACCATCGGCGCACTGATAATGAAAATGATCCCCAGCAAAACAACGATCACATTCCAGACGGGGATGGATTTCAAGGTGTTCACGATCAGGGCAAAAGCACTTCCCAATGCAGCAATTCCGATCCCGCCGCCCATCAGCATCATAGATCCGCTGATCGCAGGGGTCTGTTTTCCGGCGGCTGTCTGAACGATATCCCCCGGCACTTTCCCCTTGGAAAGATCTGTCCCCACATTAGTCTCCATCGTCTTGCTCTTTGACGAGAAAAACCGGTCAGCCTGACGTTCCAGGAATTCTCCGAACCGGATAAACGGCATCTGGATCGCTTCTCCAAGAGATACCGGCTGCTGAACAAAATCTATCACTCTGGCATCCCATTCCGTTCCATCCTTTCCGACAAATACACCCGTTCTGCCAACAAAGATATCACGCATACTTCCGGAGGTGATCGCAACTGCCAGATTCATCGTTCTGAAATTCTCCGGCAGTCCGGTGGAAAGAGCAATGTACATCACACAAATATTGCTCCGCTGGATGATCTTCTTATGAGCTGCGACATCCATAACTCTGCAGCATAGCGTATAATGCCGTCCATCCATGATCAGGTGTCCCGGTTGGATCAAACTCAACTCCTCCGGGTTGAACAATCTGGAAAGATTAATGAAATTATTCACATATTCAATCATGCAGTGCTGATACAAAATCAGTTTCTTCAGAGAGGCATAAGCCTCGATCTCTTCCTTTACGGCACGATCCTTTTCAATCAGCTGAACTGCCATGGCACTGACATCTTTTTCCAGATACTCCCGGATCTTATCTTCCGGCAGGGTATTGATATTCCCGGTGGGAGTACGGGATAGCCACTCTTTCCGCTGCTTTAACTTTTCAATGACTTTCCGCCATTCCTGTTCCGTGATTTTCTCCGGTGAGGCTGCCATCCGCAATTCGTGAGCCATCGCAATGAATGCCGGGATCTTCAACCCTTTTTCCGGATTCAGCCAGCCGGCTGCAGAAAGAATACATTCCGGATCCGGCATAGCGCAGGGAGCATTCGCCATAAAATCCGACATTCCCTGATTATTCAGAGGATCAAGGCTCATCAGAGATGCCGACTGCCCTGCCCCGTTTCCGGAAATCGCATGACACAAAACAAAATAACGGTCGATCTCTGATTCCAACTCAATATATCTGCTGTAGAATTCTCCGGTCTTCTCCCAGAATGGGAAAAGAGCCTCGCCTTTCTCTTCCAGATGCCACTTGTGACAATGTTCCAGCTCACCCCGGAATTTCTCCGTGATCTCCAAGTCGATCCCCGGCAATCCGGTCACATCCGGAACACTTCCGCAAACAAAAATCGCATCACGGATATACTCTGCCAATAACGCATTATCATTATTTTCTGCCGTGATCACACCATCACCGTTCCCGCAGCTGTTCAGAACAAGATTCTTCCGATCCATCACCTGATCCAATGTGATCTCTTCCGCATCAGGGATTCCGAGATTCTGCAAAATAATGTGGGCGGCAGCAAGGATCACCCCTGCCCCGTCCGCTTCTTTATTGATTGCAGAAAGTTTCAGCACTCTGGAACCTTCTTCGATCCCGGTGCGGTCAGCCATCATATCCAACAACCAGTAAATGGCATTCTTCAATTCATCCGGACGGATCCGGTTATTCTTATCCGTATCAACAAGTTTCAGAAAATCAGGTTCGTAAATAATCGAATCTGTGGGCATTCCGGTAACTGCCCAATGTGCCGGATCCAATGCCGCCGCAGCAGCAAGATCCCGCGCCGTCCGGATCATGATTTGACGGCTGCCGGCTATTTTATGAAAAACTGGATAACGTTCTCTCATTTTTCCACCTTGACTGAATATTGCAGGAAACAAATCATCAGGTAGATCACCAACCCCTGCACAACCAGAAGGATACTTGTAAAAAGATCCCCCCGCAGAAGCGGCAATGCACCCAACCCTGCTATAATAGACAGCAGATGAACCATATTGACAGCATGGGCACGGCTGAGCCCCATGTGCCAGAAACGGTGGGAAATATGATTATGATCCCCGATATAGATCGGTTTATGGTTTTTCAACCGGATCAGAACGACAGTCAAAGTATCAAGCAGAGGGATCGCAAGAATAAAAAGCGGAATCATGATATTCAGCTTCGACGAAGATACCCCCGGCGTAAAATATGTCACCTTTGTACTGATATACGCAATCAGAAACGCAAGAAAATGACTCCCGCTGTCCCCCATGAACAGTTTCGCCGGACTTTTGTTGTATTTCCAGAACCCAAGCGCAGCCCCCGCAGAAGCCGCAGAAAGGATCGATACCAGATACTGTCCGTTCACGATCCCCGCAATCATGAAAAATACAAACGCAATAAATGCTGTTCCGGCAGCCAAACCATCCATATTATCAAAAAAGTTGATCGCATTGAAAATCAGGACAAACCAGAAAACAGTCAACGGAACGGAAAGCCATTGCCACGGAAGAAACGCCGTAATGGAAGCACCGCCCCAGAGAACGACCGCCACACTGATCACGATCTGTCCCAGAAGTTTTTTCCACGCTTTCATGGAATACCGATCATCATACAACCCGAGCAGCATCGTCGCAGTGATACAAAGAAACAGCACGACCACCTGACTTTTTACGATCTGCACACCTCCGGCGATTTCCGGCATACCGAACACCGGATTCTCCCTGCAATAAAAAATCCATGTCACAAACGCTGCAAAAAACGTGACTGCAAATGACAGATACATTGCCAATCCGCCGAGCAGCGGGGTCGCTTTCTTATGCTGTTTATGCTGCTCACATGCCGGAATATCATAAAAGCCGACCTTATGAGCCAAACGGATACAGAGAGGCGTTGAGAGAAGCGACAACACCAATGCCGTAAAGAAAAAAGCGGCACAGGCACACAGTAAACCATTCAGCATATAAAACTCCTTCCAACATATTGTCTTTCAAGTATGGTATTATACTCCCATTTCACCCATTTTGCAATCGTACCCGGAAAAAATTATCTTTTTTTTCATGTAAAAATTTGATTTTTAAAAAAAGCTATGATATATTTAGAAACGTTCGTTATATATGTGAGAAGAAACTATAAACAGAAAGGATAAAAGTATGTTTCCAACACTGAAAAAAACAGTCGCTGCTGTTGCTTTTGTCATCGCATTTGCAGTCGTCGCCTCCCCTCTGAGTTATCTCCCGAAAGAAATTCAGATGGCAGGCTATGTCAATGTATCTACATTACTGGAACATCCGGCATTCCAAACATTTATTCCTATGATCGATAAAGATTTGAAAGAAGGTGGATTGTCTGTAAAGGACTTCGATGGAAAGGCGGCTTTGGGATTCGACTTTAAGACAGAAAAGAATAAAATGCAAGCCAACGTCAATATCGTTCTCGAACTCAAACGCCCCACTGCAAAAAAGATCTTTGAAAGTATCATAAAAGAAAATCCCAAAGCAAAATTCACACTGAAAGGAAAACCGGCATGGCAGGATGAGGATTTCCGTGTCATTTTATTCTCTGACAGAGTTCTCATTGCTCAGATACATGCAGAAGGTAACAAACCGTACCTTACTCCCGGAAACCAGATTCTCACGCAGAAAGAATTTGCTCAATTGGAGAATTTTGATGCAGCTGTAATTGTCAATATAGAAGATGTTCTTAAAAATATAGGAGAAATTAAACCGGAAGATAAAGACGTTATAGAGCTTTTCTCAAAAATTAAAACTGCTGCATTTCTGTGTAAGGTAGAAAATAAAGAAACCGTTTCCATGATTCTTGCAGGAGAATGTAAATCTGCAAAGGATGCGGAACTACTGGAATCTTTCGTGAAATCACTTATCAATGAAGCTGTTAAAGATATCCCCAATCTCAAGCCTCTTCTGGAAAGAATTCAACAGAACAGAAACGGAAAAAATCTTATTTACAGTATCAAAATCAACAAAAATGATGTTTTTCTCTTTGAAAAGCTGATAAATGACTATGATGACGATGATGATGAAGAGTAATCTTCAATAATCCCCAAGGGGCTGTTGCAACACTTCAATAATTTGCAACAGCCCCTTGTTTTATTGTTTGAGCATTAAAATCATCTGTATAACCCTATGTCTGAGAATAATGTAGAAGTTTTTATCCGTCTGCTCAAATATCTTGATTGAGGAGATAGCCCCGAATGGGGCAAAGGCTCTGAAGAAGCCGTCAGAACACTGGGACGGTTGCAAAACCTGAAAATTTTGAAAGTGAAGTTTCATACGGAGCGAACGGAGTATACTGAGTGTACGGAGACATGTTTGGTTATTACCGACTGATTTCTCAAAAGAAAAATTTTTCTCTCGGGCAACGGCGTTTTTATCACCAAAACACCTTCCATAATCTCTGTAAACTCCGTTAACTCCGTACAAAATACTCCATTGAAACGCATTTTTCTGCATATCTGTATTATCCAAGTAATGCCACGAAAAAAAACTGCCACGCACCTTACGGCAGCGTGACAGTCTCTACTCAGTTTACGAAACGTGATCAGCGTTCGATGATCTTACACTTTTCAGGAAGACTCCATTTTTGGGTTTTACCGGAGAATTTCTTGGGGATAGAAATTTCTTCCAACTTGCTGCCGGAAAATGCGAAATCACCAACCACTTTAACACTGTCAGGAATGGTCACTTTTTTCAGTCCGGATTGACCGAATGCACGAACACCAATACGTTCAAGTGTATCAGGAAGTTCAATTTCTGTAAGTGAAATACAATTTGCAAAAGCATCCGTTCCAATACTGGTAATACCTGCGGGCAATTCAACTTTTTTCAGTTTCAAACAGAATTCAAAAGCGGAATCTCCAATGTGCTGAGGAGTGTTGTCTTTGGTAAAAGCACTGAAAGTTGCAATATCAAGCAGTGCGTATGCGCCTCTGTCTCCGGAGATTTTAACTTCTTCCAAAGCTACACAGCTCTTGAAAGCTTCCTTTTCAATTCCTTTGATCGTTTTTCGGAAGGTTACGCTTTTCACGGTGTTATTGTCCTGGAAAGCCCCTTCTCCAATGCTGGTGAAACAACCGGGAAGAACAACTTCTTCCTGATCGACATTTTTATATTGCAGCAGTTTTTTATTGTCTTCTTGAGCAAGAGGCATTCCCTTGGAATCCATTCTATGCTGATGGAGTCTGGTACAAAGACGGGGAACCATTGCCAAAGCAACAAGGATAATGGCAATCTCAACAACCAGAGTTGTAATCTTGATTACTTTTTCTTTTGTAGTGAGCGGCTTCTTTTCCGGAGCAGCTTCTTCTTTCTTTTCTTCTGCGGCGGCTTCTCCTGCAGTTTCAGCAGCAGCTTCTTCTTTCTTTTCTTCTGCAGCGGCTTCTCCTGCAGTTTCAGCAGCAGCTTCTTCTTTCTTTTCTTCTGCGGCGGCTTCTCCTGCAGTTTCAGCAGCAGCTTCTTCTTTCTTTTCTTCTGCGGCAGCTTCTTCCTTAACAACTACTTCTGCACCGCACTTTTCGCACTTGGCGGTCTTGACACCATCCTGCAGCTCAACATCTGCACCACACTTCTCACATTTCACTGTCATTTTGAACCCTTTCTTTTTGGTTTAAAAGTCCGCAATAAGATAACCCCATTTTATAATAATTTCAAACTCTGAAATAAAAAAAAGCCTATTTTTTTACACATTGACGATTGTAAAAGTAAACGCACGCTCTTTTTGAGAGCAGTGTGCGTTTACTATGACAAAACTGGTATGTGCGTTTACTATGACAATTCTTTTATTGCAATAAAACAGAGGTAATTTCAAAAGTCCGGCAAAAACTTTCTCTTTCGCAATATTTATTTTTTGATTCTCCTGATTCCATGCAGTAATTTTGTATGCGGCAGCAAACGGCATCTGATATTGAGTTTATGGGGTAAATAAACTTTTTTTCCTGCGATTGAATTGATCAGATCCTGCACCAATTCTTTTTGCGGATTTGCCAATTTCAGAAACCCTTCCCGGATCTCTCCCGGAGAAATCCGGTTATTTCTCCAATAGTCCACCTGTTCTGCCACACTTTCCGGGGTATCTTCTGCATAACGTACAGCGAACTCCGGCAGAAGAGTATCCCGTCCGCCCAGATTTCCGGTATTTACCACAGGCACCCCGCAAAGGGAATATTCCCCGCAGGAAAACATCGCCCCTTCAACGGCGGACAACGCCAGCCCGCAGGCTGCTTTGCAAATCTCCTGTCCGATAAAAAATGAGGGGACTTTCTGTGTCCAGACAGCGTTCGGGAATTTGGAGATTGTTTGTGTAAAATATTCTTTTTCCTTTTCAGAATAACTGCCGATCAAGTGAAGTTTTCTGATTTGTTCTGCAAGGTAATGCCGTTTGAACGGGGTAATGCGTGCGATATAAAGGGCATCGAATTTCTGTTTCCCCATTTTTGCTAAAGGATACCGTGCCGGATCAAGGAATGCATTGTGACTGGCAAGATAAACTTCGCAGAATTCCTTGATAATTTCCACTTCTGCGGGGGCGTTAGCAAGGATGATGAACCGTGCTTCCGGGAATGCATTTTTTGCTTTTGTGAGGCGAATTTTCAATTCATCAGTGACTTCCGGCAGTTCTGCGGACCAGCCCAGCTGTAATATAAGAGTGAATTTTTCTCCGCGTG
The DNA here is from genome assembly GCA_015061845.1 of Lentisphaerota bacterium. Classification (GTDB taxonomy): domain Bacteria; phylum Verrucomicrobiota; class Lentisphaeria; order Victivallales; family UBA1829; genus SIG79. Next base: position 26,697 of record SUVT01000015.1, on the reverse strand, counting down.
GGATTGCTTTCTGAAAATCAGAAAGATTCCGCAGAAAATCCATTTCAAACGCAGCAATGATCTTGGGAGAATGATTCAATATATAAGCAGGCAGACAATCCAGGAAACTCATTTTACACTCTTCCATTCACGGTATTTAATCAGATTCTGTGTTCTTTTCATGGCGTTTGCAGAAATATTTCCGGCAAAAATCGAGATACAATTATTAGAGAATTTTCCATCAATCACATGCAGCAGCGGCAGCGGACAACGGACTTCCAGTACACCTCTTTCCGGATTGATCTTTGCACTGCAGAAGTTTTTGACTTCCACTTTTCTCCAGAAGATATTTTTATGTTCCGGCATGTAAAACACGGCTTTGATACTTTCTTTTTCTGTTCCCGGTGTAGCATCAATTTTCCAGTTCAGCGGATTGATATTGTAAACGCCGGTTTTCAAAGCCGGATCATTGATTTTTTCATTATTGATACAGCTTGTCCAGGTGACAATCACACCGAAATCGTCGGCATTGGCTGCTGCTTTCAGTTCATCCCACGAAAAATCTTCCGCTATTTGTTTGGCAGTTTTCGGCTGCATATCCGGCAGATAAGCGGCAATGAAACCGTTATCAACTGTGATACCATCAACGTTCAACATAGCAGCATAAAGCAAGTCAGCGGCTTTTCCTTCTGCAAGCAGAACAAAGGGATGTCCGGGTTCATGAAATTTTTCAAGATAATATTCCAGAGCGGCGGCAACATTTTTTTCATCAGGAGTCTGGATCTCCGGCGCAAAAACTCTTACGCCTCTGCCGAAGATATCGTTGGTATGCGTTTTCGTCCAGTTGAACTGAATGTCATGGGTATCGCCATAACCTTTCGGCGCTTTCCCGATGTAGAACAGGTCAAATTTTGAATAATACTGGGGGATATCATTCTCCCGGATCAGCCAGTTTGTTCCGTAATCATAGGGTGATACCGATGAGCATCCGGAAAATGCCAGCATGCTGAACGCAGCCGTCAAAAGATAAAAAAGTTTTTTCATTTGTTCCTCCAAAATTTGCTTTGAAAAACCCGCCAGATGAACAGGGGATTTCCAATGATATAACGTTTGAATAATCTGATCGGCTCACAATAGAGCCGGAAACACCACTCCAATCCGCTTTTCCGCATCCACTGCGGAGCACGGGGAATCCGTTCTGACACAAAATCCAGCAAGCCCCCTACCCCGATCGCAGTACACCCCGGAAGATCCTGCAAATGCTCATGGATCCACATTTCCTGTTTGGGAACGCCCATGGCAACCAGCAGAAGATCCGGCTTCAACTCTGTCAGTTCAGCGAAAAGCTCTTCTTCCTTTTTTTCCTGGAAGAAACCATCTGCAGAACCGATAAATTCCGCTTTCCCATTGATCACCCTGGCCCTGGCTTTTTCAAGTGCAGCTTTTGCAACCGCCGGAGAACCGCCGAAAAGATAAATGCGGAATGGCATTTGTGCAAGCAGCGGGAACATATCGGTCCCGTTGACATTTTCTTCTACTTGATACCCCAGAACCTTTGCCCCGATCTTCGCTCCGATACCATCAGAAAACACTGCAGAACACTCTTTCAAAACCTGTTTGTAAGCCGCATCTTTGTAAGCAATGTTCAGACAATGGGCGTTGATAAACGCAACATGATGAGCCTTTCCGGTCTGCACAAGATTTTCAATTTTCTGCAGAGATTCTTTCATTGTTCCGGTGAAAAATGGAACGCCGAAGACATTTGCAGTCCGTTTCCGGTAAAGATCGATCAAACCGGATGCTGTATTCTGCCAGGAAAAACGGGCTGCATTCTGACGGCCTTTTTCAATCAACTCCTGCTGATAACCGGGATCAGAAAGGATTTTCCGCATACTCGCTGCAATTTCCTGGGGAGATGCCGGATCAAAGAGTTCAGCGGCACCTCTGCCGAGTTCACCAAGAGAAGAATTATTGGAACAGGCGCAGGGAAGTCCAGCGTGCATAGCTTCCAGCAGAGATAACCCGAAACCTTCAAAATGCGAAGGAAATATATACATGCTGCTCTGCGCATAAAGTTCCGGCAATTTCGCAAAATCAACAAATCCGGTAAACTTAAACTGATCAGCATACGGAGAATTTTTTGCATATTCAAAGACTGTTTCTGCGCCGTTCCATGCTGCACCGGGCATAACAAGAGTGTATTCTCTGCGCAGCTCTTCCGGCAGAAGTTCAAACGCTTTCAGCAAATTCAGATGATTCTTCCCGGGGTGTTCAATACGGGAAACATAAAGGATCTGTTTCTTCTTTTTCGCTTCAACATTCTCCGGCGGGGTGAAACCGTTATAAACCACCGTGATTTTCTCTTCGGGAATATGCCAATAATTGATCAGGTCATTTTTGGTTGAGTGACTGATTGCAACAATGCTTTGAGCCTTTCTGACATAGTGCGGCAATACCTTTTTGATATATAGCATCCGGAATTTGTCATACTTCACCGGAACATGATATTGGGAAAGGTCGTGAACGACTGCGATGGTGAATATGGGATAACGGCAGAACACCCGCCGGTTTGCGGCGAGCATAATACAAAAATCAAATTTTTTCCAATTGATCCGCCACGGAAGAATAAACAAGCTGTAAAGCATGGAAAAGAGAGCCCGGCGTTTTTTTATCCGGATAAGCTCGAAACGCTCGAACTCTTTTGCACCGTCATCTTCGACGATCAAAGTCAGATCGTGTCCGGCTCGTTCCAAAGCGTTGACCACTTCCCGGATATAAACTGAAATTCCGGATTTTCCATTATCAAACGGAATTGCTGACAGCAAAATCTTCATGACAGACCCTCCGTAAGATTTTTGAACATATTTATAAAATTTTCTTCAGAAAACATTTCTTTTGCGATTTTCATTCCGCATCTGCCCATTCGCTCAAGTTCTGCGGGATCTTCTGCTGATTTTTTCAATATTTCAGTCAATCCTGCACAATCTTTTTCAGCAATAAGAAAACCATTTCTGCCATCGTGCAGCCATTCTCTTACTCCGCCAAGATCAAAGGCGGCAACCGGAACGCCATGCGCCACAGCCTCCAGCCCCACCAAACCGAAGGGTTCCTGCCAGCGGATCGGAAAACAGAAGATATCGCAATTCTGCCATAATGTTTCCGGTTCACTGATAAACCCGGCAAAGCGTACTTTATCACGCAATTTGAATTTTTCAACCATACTTTCCAACATGGCACGATCTTTCCCGTCTCCGGCAATGGTACATTCAAAAGGAATATCCAGCCGGGCAAGAGCGTTCAACATCAAATCAGCCCCCTTGCCGCGGATAAGCTGTCCAAGAAAGAGGATCCGCAAGATTCCGTCCGGCATAAAGTTGTGTTCTTTTTCCACGGGGTGGTTAATGAATGCCGGAAGTTTTATCACTTTTTCAAAGCCGTTTTTCCGCAGATTTTCTGCCATAAAGTCCGACAGTACCAAAGCCGGGAATTTACGGTATTGAGCCAGCGGCGGAGCGGGATTTCTGCCCAGTGAACAAAGTTTACAGATGAATTTATGATACGCCCGGTGACAGTTGATCCGTCCGATAGGTGAATAATAGTGATGCCGCTGACAATAGATATTGTGATCATGAGCAAAAAAGAGAGTTTTCTTTTCCGGCATCAGATCCAAATATTTTACATCGATAATATTATGAAGGATCACCAGATCGGCAGATTGCAGCATCTCCTCATCCGGGGAAAAGAGTTTGACACTGTCAAAAACCGCTGCAAACGCAGCTTGTTTTTTTCCGCCAGGTTCAATATAGCGGTAATGCACAGTCAAACCATTGCGCCGCAAAAGGTCTGCGCTTTTTTGCATATACCGTTCGATCCCGCCGATGATGCCGTTATATTTTCCGATGTATAAAATATTTTTCATAACAGACTCCGGTAAATTGAAGTAAGCCGTTCTGCGATACTCCTCCAGTTGTATTCCTGAGCAGTGACCTTTCCGCCGGAAATCAGGGAATCACGCAAAAGTTCCAGTCTGTCGTAGGCCTCACACAAACGTTCCGTGTTGTTATCCTCAAACAAAAGAGCATTTTTACTGTCGATCAGAAAATCTTTCAGTCCGCCGACATTGGATGCAATAAGCGGAACTTCTGCATCCAGAGCCTCCAGTGCAGCTATGCCGAAAGGCTCATGCCGGCTTGGCAGAATAAAACAGTACGCTGTCTTCAATGCCTGTAGAAGTTCTTTACTGTCAGGAGCCAGCCCGGGGATGATTGTCAAACGATCTTTCAGTCCTGATTTTTCTGTCTGTGCAAGGATTTCGTCATAATACCATGCTGCCGTCACGGGACCGATCAGAAGCAAATGCGTATCGGGGTGCAGCTGCAGAAGTTCCAGCAATATTTTCTGATTTTTCTGATAATCAATACGGGAGATGCAAAGAATGACTTTTTTGTTTTCCGGGATATTATACTTCTTCCGGAAATCTCCGGCATCCGGCAGATCACGATGCAAAATGCCATTCGGAAAAAGTTCAACTTTTTTGTCGGGATAACGTTCCTGCAGTTTGCGAACCTCTTCCGTGCTTAATGCCAGGAGCAGATCAGCCTGACTTTCCGGAGCTTTCCGCAACTTGCAGACACGGTCAATGATCCCGCCATAGGAAAATTTATGCTTCAACGGTTTCAGCATCAGTTCCATTTCCTTTTCCGGAATGGCGCAGACACCGCCGTGCAAACTCATGATACATGGGATGTCAAGTTTCTTTCCCAGCGCAATGGAATAATTGGCGATCCTGCCGCCTGCATGGATGTGGAAGATGTCAAAAGCTCCCCGTTTCAAATATTGCAAGAGCTTCGTGACCAATGGATTTCCGCCTTTTTTATCCAATACCCGTTTATCTTTTTCCGGCATGGGAAAATAGGGATAGAAATAAGAAAACCGCCGGATCGTGATACCTTCAACGACTTCACTGCCAATTTTATCCAAAGCTGCGGTGCAGATGATTTCCGGTTCCAAACCTTGCGCTTTCTGTTGTTTTGCAATGTGCCAGACAACACTTTCCGTACCGCCCCATTCAGAGAATGTGAAACGGCGGACAATGTGAGCGATTTTCATTGTTTTGTCCCTTTCCAGTAACTCATTTTCTGAATATAACGATAGACTGGAGCATAGAAGAATTCTTTCCACACACCATGTTTGGCAATATAGATCCAATCCCGCAAAGTCTCTGCTGTGATTGTCTTCCAGGTGCGCAGGAATCCGGGGGTTTTCTTTTGCATCTGCTTATCTGCAATGCCTTCGTTGAAAAAGCGTTTTCTGACTTGCGGAAGAGTATAATTATGGGAATGTTCCACAACTGCAGATGGGACATAGACGATTTTCACCTCGCGGCGGTTCACCCATTGAGCATCTTCTGAATATTGAAACGCCTCATCAAAGGGGTGTTTATCCAACTCAGCCTTACGGAATCCGGAAGATACCAGAGAAAAGAATTTATGCCAGCTCCGGGAAATGGAGCCGTCCCCGAAAGCCCGTTCATAATCCTTGCGAACCACGGCATAGGCATCTTCTCTTGCGATTTGATTGCCGAAAACACAATTCACGGAATGATCTTTCAAAGGTGCAACCAGATTTTTCAGATATTCCTTATTCTGCGGGATGGCATCACCATTATTGAAAATGATATAATCTCCATGAGCATGCTTTACCATATAATTCAAGGTTTTTCCGGGGATATATTTTCCTTCCGGCGGGGCAATACGGATGAGTTCCGGCACGCTTGCAAGATATTCCGCTGTACCATCTGTTGAGTGATCATCGCAGGAAATGATTTCCACAGCTTCATCAACATCCTGTTCCAATAAAGCATTGACCGTCATCCGGATGTATGCGATGTCATTGTGGGAACGCATCAAAACAGAAATCATTTTTCCCCATCCTTCTGACAACTTGCCACTGCCTCCTCGATGGTGGGATAGATCTTGAAAACCCGGTAAACCTTTGTTATATCAAGTACGATTTGCATATCCGGACTGACTCTTGCAAGAATGATCTCAGAATCATTATCCAATGCTTTCTGAGCCACGGAGAGCAAAGCATCCAATCCAAAACTATCAATATTGACCAATTTTTCCAAATCCAATATGATTTTTTCTCCGGGCTTCATCCGTTCCGTCAGGACATACTTGAAATTTTCCGCGCCGAAGTGATCCAGATAACACTGAACGTGGGCAACCAGAACGCCGTTGATATTTTCAAAACGCATTTCCATGGATCAAGCCCTCCGTAATTTGGATGTAATTTTTTCGATAATTTTCTTTGTCCGGATCTTCTCGGCATGGTCGAACATCATAAAATAGAGAGCCGGGAAATAGATAAGCACGCCGGAAATTCCTGCCAGTACCAACAGGAAAAATTCATGGATCTGTCCACGCAGGAAATAATACTGCCAGTAACAAACCAATCCTGTTGCCAAGGCAAGCAATGTCGGTTCAAAGAGAGAAAACAGAATAAAATACCGGAGTCTCATACCGGTTCGTTTGATCAGATGCGGCACAACAAAGCCTAACGTTCCAATCAGTTTTGTCAAAATCATTGCACCAACGACAACCAGGATGTGAGGCTTTATCAGCAAGCCGACAATAGAGATCACGATAAAAGAAATACATTCACCGCTTTGAACCTTTGCAAGGAAGGTATGTTCTTCAGCCATTGTGAGGAATTTTTCCGGAATGATCCGGTACACCAAAAGGAAGTAAACAAAAAGAACCATCAAACGGCAGACAAATGCAGCCTCCGGACTGACGACATTGAAAAGCAGCTGAATGATTCGGGGGGCATAAATCATAACCATAACCGTTGCACCAGCTGCAAAAAAGTTGACCCAACGGATGGAACGCATCAGGATCTGAGCCAGGTGCATGGTACGTTTCCGGCTGTGAAGCAGAGCTGATATAGGAGAAATATTCTCAACATAAGGCAGGGAAATCTGCTGGATGAGAAACGGAATGCGGCTGCCAAGCTGAAATATCCCAACCGGGGCAAGACCACAGAAAATACTGATGAGCAGAAACATTCCGCGTTCCCATATCATACGTCCGATAGAAATCACATAGACTGCACTGCTGAAGTGGAAAATATTCTTGAATACTTCCCTGTCAAATGTAAATCTTATCCGGAATCCCGGGATATTTTTCCAAACTGCTACAAGCATTGCCAACTGAGTCGCCCCCATGACAAGCATAACAAAGAACAGCAGTTTGAAAAGCCCCCATCCCATCGCAAAGATCACGATAACCCCTGCAAGCTCAATGATTTTTGAGATTATGATGATATAGTTCCGCAAGTACAGTTTCTGCAATCCCACCAGAATTTCAGGGAATACTCCCAATGGGAAAACGATCGTTGCAGCAAGACCGCTCAACAACAGAGCCTCCCGGCAGAAATAGATATATTCATCCGTTGCATCAGCCGGCAAATGAAAGAGTTCCCGGACATAATACATCCCGACAAATGTCAGCGGCAGAATCAGCAGAGCCATTGAGACATGACTGAAAAAGATACTGGACACCGTATGATTATACTTTCCAATATCCTTCTTATAAAGTTCTGTTGCAGTAACTTTCTGGGCGGCGACTCCAAACCCGAGATCAAGAAGAAGTGCGTAACTGAAAAAGCTCCACAGCATGACCCACAACCCGTATTGAGCCTCTCCGAGGTGACTGATCAGCCACCGGGTAACAAGGATCCCCTGCACCAGACGGACAAACATGGAAAAATAATTTGTAACGGTGTTTTTGAAAAATGGTATTTTCATAACTTTTCTGCTCTTTCTATCATAAAGTTAAAATAGTCGGCAACCTTTTGAATCTCCTGCGGAAGCGATTCATTGGAAAGAATCACTGCATGAGAATGTTCATTTTCCGGTTCAAAACCGTGCATCCCGTTCAGTGGCTTATCTCCCATATCGGAAGGGATGACCTGAATTCCTGCATCCAGCAGAAAAATTGCATCGCCGAATGCCCGATCCTGACGGTAAATGCCGTATTTGATTTCTTCCTCTTTGCTCAAAAAATGTCCGGGGAACCCTTTCATCCTTTCGGTGATAACGCCTTCGGCTTTTTTATTCAAATAATAGAACCTCGCCATAGTGGAATCATAACAGGCGCCATAATCCTTACCGAAAACCAAACCGCTTTTTTCCATCTCACTCATAATATCAACGGTTCCGGAAAGCGGTGTCATTCCGTGATCGGAAATAACTGTAAAATGAACATTTTCAGCATATTCTCCGGCTTTCTTGTACAGCCGTTCAATGCTGGACTGAATCTCTGCAAGTTTATTATTGATGGCAGAGGAATCTTTGATTTTATCATGCAGCAAGCCATCAAAACTTGCAGTATAGACAAAGAGAAAAGTTTTCCCCTCTTCAACTGCTTTTTCAGCCGCAAGATAATTTTCAGAATCACTCAAATGCCAATCGGAAATATGAAAATCAATCTTTTTTCCGCTCAAGCAGTCATGAAGGTTTGCAATATTTCCCATTCCTTTGGCAATAAAAAGATTCTGCTTTTCGCAGTAATCCATATATTTCAACTTCCACAAAGGCATCCGGTAAAGCTGAAAATATCCGGTGAAACCGTAAATTTTTTTCAGCAGTTTGGATAAATGATGCCTCACACGCCCGCGGTTCCAGAAACTCGCAGGTTTGAACAGCCATGCAAGTTTGGAAATTTTTCTGAAAGGCGATTCTTCCGGAGCAAAACGGAACAATCCCAAGTGCCCATGCTCTGCAGGAGTTTTCCCGGAAAGAATCGTTGGAATCGCACTGCTGGAATAACCGAACTGCATAAAAATCTTCCGGCGATAGGGAAGAAGATCTGTCAGAAAATTATGATCGTTCACGATCTTCCAGCCCAGAGCATCTATAAATAAAAATATTTCTATTTTTTTCTGTTTCATATTCACCTCATGGCAAAGCCCGGTAACCGGGCAGCTTGCGGAAATCTCCGGCAGGCTTGCGATTCTTCAGTTCTGCTGACGGCATCGCCGTTTTCTCTATCAGATATCCCGTTGTCACAGCTGCCGGGGCTATGGTCTCCCAAACGCTGTACTCGCTTGACGGAACACTCAAAAATTCCAGATTGACGTATCTGCGGAAAATCGGCAGCCGGTCCGCATTTTCTCCATACACCATTTTTACAGCATTGCGGTCAATCCCGAATGTGTTTCCGTAAGGAGTTATACCCGGCACAAATTCCCCTGCCCTGTCGGCATAACTGACAAGATCAAGAAAAACAGACGGATAGATTTTACCCAATCCGCTTGTCATACTTCTGCCCAGCGGATTGGCTCCATTATGGAAATCGTTGGCAAGATATGCGCCTGTCAGATATTTTTCCGCGCCGGTAAGTTTATGTGCCGCAATCAAAGTGACCGCTCGGCGTAATGGATGATAATTCCCCCATGCCATTGAGTGGACCCAACCGGCGTTCCCTGCGTGCCATAATGTCCGGTAAGGATAAGCATTTTCCTGATCCTGGAGCATTTTTTCTGCATCACGCAATATAACTTTCCGGTACTCCTGACGGAACGGTTCCAAATCTTTCACCGGGAACAATTCAAGAGACATCCACGAGAGAACTGACCAGCGCCAGAAATCTTTATTGAAAGACTCTTTGACACGGCTCTTCTCATTCATAATTTCTGAAAGATATGCTCTGTCTCCGGTAAGCAAATAAAGATTGTGTCCGGCTTTCAATAAGTTTTCCCCTTGCAGATACGGTTCTTCCTTATAGGAGATCAACTGATTTTTCAACCGGAACCATGCCACATGACGATTCTTTGGATTCAAGGCAAAATCCCACGCTTTCTGTGCGGAAAGAAGATATTTTTCACACTCTTTCACAGCTCCGGCTTTCCGCATTGCAAGCGCAAGTGTGCTTACCGCAGCGGCATATTCCAGTGTGCTGTTCCGGGACGGTGCGGAAACATAGTAGTTGCGGACCTCCTGATCCGGCAACCCTTCTCCGGGGCCCGGATGTCCAACAGTTTCAAACCACGTTCCAACGCCGCCGTCACTCTGCTGAACTGCCAGAAGATGCTTCACACCCCATGCAGCTTCATCCAGAATATCCGGAATACCGTTCCCGCTTTCCGGAATATTGAGCTGACCGTCAATGAAGTTTTCACTCTTCATCAAATAAACCATTGCCAGATCACTGACGATCCGCAAATGGTATGGACGGCGGTCATAATCGGCAGCATCGTGCCACCCGCCCGGTGCTGTAATGTACTTATGACTGTAAGGTGGATTGGAAATAATCAATTCAAAATGCTTGACATCGATCCGGTTTCCCCGACGGTCAAAGAAACCGAAATCTTTTTCACCTTTTCCTTTCCTGTAATGATCAGAATTTCCGGGGAATCGTCCGCGAAGAACAGACTGGTGGCAAGCTGGACTTTCCCAGGCGGTATGCACCCTTTGTTTGGCAATGCCGCAGCGTTTATGATACAAACCTCTGGCATGAATATAGAAAGCTTCATTCAAGGCTTCTGCACCAACAGAGAATTCCATACTCCGTCCGATTCCGTCTACATAAAAATAATATTTACCGGGAACATTGAAAGAAGAGTAGTCAAGCTCCAGAACCTCTTCTCCGGTAAAGGGGATCTTCCCCTGATAATGCGGATCGTTCCGGCGCAGATGCAAATTGTTCTTGTAGACGCACTTACCCGAAGAAGCATTACGGATTTCAAACGTTTTCCCGGAAAGCTGTTTCAAAGGCAAGGCACCGGCACTTCCGAGCCATGCGCCCATGTAGGTATATTTCTTTTTCTGATTTGCCCCGTTTCCGACTTGATTGACTTTGAAAATATTACTTGGCACCGCAGCAGAATACAGCAGTTCCAATTTCCCGCAGGAACTTTCCAACACCAGTTTTTCCTGATCTTTCAAGGCTCGTTCCAGAATCAGATAATAATAACAGGTGATATCAGCTTCTTTTTGGATCGTTCCATTTTTATCCCGGATAAGCCCATTTTCTTTTTTCCATTCTCCTTTCCGGAGAATCGGAACGGATGATTTTTTGATTTCAACCGGCTTGCTGCATTTCAGAACGACCACTTGAGGTGTCAGAAATTCATGTTCCACTTCTGCGGCACAACTCTTCTGGCTGCATCCGGTCAGAATCAGAAGAAGCAATACAGATATTCTGCAGAACAATTCTCTCATGCCTTCACCTCCGCTTTCCCGGAAGCAAACTGCTCACTGTATTTGAAAAGAATACTCAACGCTGCAAACAGTATCATCATCTGAATAAAATTCACCTGCTGCTTCATCACCCATTCCAGCGTGGATTGCAAATAAATTGCTGTCAAACCGCCAACGATCCCAACCGGGATATAAAACAAATCTGTCCTCCGTAACCGTTTGACCAGTTTACAGGCACAGACATAATAATACCCCAGCCATACCAGGAAAGCTGCCAAAGCAGGAAAACCGCACTCTGCCCCGACAAGCAGATAACTGGTCTCGACGATCCCTTCTTTGAAATCCGGAGCAATCCGTTTGTTCTCATAACGGTATTCACAGTAAGGATACGGCGGATTGATTTTGATCCCCCAGTTATTCAAACCGACTCCGACCAGAGGTTCATCCTGCATCATGTTCCATGCAGAAGCCGCCAGATATTGCCGGGTCATCAGAGACTCTTTGGGCGCATTTTCAAACCGGTTTATAATGTTGGGCAAAAGCAATAATGCTCCGAAAAAGCAGATCAGAAGAATCGGCAGGAGAATCTGGATTTTTCTCATGTGGAATTGATAAATGAGGGAAAGCACTGCAGTGATCGCACACCCGAGCGGAAGACATGCCATCGCACCACGGGAATAGGTTCGCATACATGCAGCTGATGCCACCAGGAAAAATGCCGCAAACAGAAAACGTTTCCACCCTTTGTTACGGTTGAAATAATAAGCAAAAAAGACCGGAGCAATAAGGTTCATGTACATCCCCATACTGTTCTGGTGAGGGAAAAGTCCGTTCGCCTGATGGATCCCGCGGATGTGCTGAAACACCACGCTGCAAAACGTTACTGCCGCAACGATCCCGAACCCGATAATAACAGTATTGAAGTCCCGGTAATAGTATAAATAGTAATAGGTCGTAATGAAAACAATGTACATCATGATCATCTTCCATAACTCAAACCAGCTGTATGCCGCATTGTCAGCATTGATGAGAGATGGAATACATAAAAGGAAATAGACAAGATAAATCTTGCTGCCTGCATCCGGGAAAAGCGGCTTTTTCTTGAAAAGAAACCACATTCCAAGAAGCATGGCAAAGGCAATGAGATAGACGAGAGAAACTTCCATTCCCCGGGAAGTTCCACGGTATGTTTCATGGGAAAAAAAGTTGATCGATACCTGATTGAACATCATCACCGGAAGGCATACGGCAAAAAACGCATAACGCATATACTTACGGTTCAACGTAAGGATATACGCAAGCGGCAGGATGCCCATGAAAGCGATGAAAAATATCAGGTACTTCATCCGTTATCCTATTTTATAAAATTCAACGCAGGGAACGTGAACGTACTCAGGAATTGAGCAGTCGGCAGCAGCTTCCGGACAAAGACGTTGTACTCAGAAATATCGTCATGCGGAACATAAACGACATCTCCCGGCTGCAGACGCACATTGGCACAGCGGCCCTGCAGAATGCCGTCAATATCAACCCGGTAAAAACGCGGGTTTTCCATACCGCCGCGAATGATGACACCATACTGCCAGTGTTCTTCTTTCAACCCCAATCCGGAAGAAATAAGTTCAAGGATCCCGAGATTGTGATCCCAAAGCCGTTTATGCGGACGGTGAATGCTTCCGATGATACTGACCATTGCTTCAGAACGGACAGCGATATAGATATAATCGCCTTTTTTCAGTTTGACATTGTGCCAGCGGTCGCCGCGTTCAATCGCAAGAGAGAAGTTGACCGGAAGGATCTTTCCATCCCGGACGATAATACTGTTCTGGTAATCAGCAGCATCAAGCATCTGGTCATCGAAGTCGCGGACCGCAGAACCGCCGGCTTTGGCGAAGAGGTCGGCAAGACGCATTCCATTGGTGATCACGAACATTCCGGGATTGTTCACAGCTCCCGCAATGGTTGCAGTCTGACTTCTGACATCAATGGCAAAAACGCCAAGTTCAGGATTTTTGATATACTGGGCATAGATTTTTTTGATCTTTTCACTGGCTTCCACCAGAGTCAGCCCCGCCACCTGAACCTGTCCGGCAAACATCACACCGATCGCACCGTCCGGTGTCACAAGAGATTCCATGATCAAATCAGGATGATTGTACACCCGGATGCTGATTTTATCCCCTGCGTTGATTCTGTAAACAGGCTCTTTCTGTGCATCCAGCTGTTTAAGGAACTCCAGCTGACGGCGTTTATCTTCATCTGTCAAACCTGCCTGATCCACAACACCGCTAGGCAGATTGTTGATATCCGGATACTGATCAAAGTTTCCGGTGTAACGGTTATAACATCCTGTCAGACAGAATACTGCAAAACAAAAGATTGTTAAATAGAAATGTTTTTTCATCAGATATAATCTCCTGAAATAATTTTTTCAACGTCCGTAATGCCTGTTAAAACAGCATAAACTTTATGTTCTTCATCATGCAGTTTCAGTACGCGGCGCAGAACACTGCGGGGGGTCTGCCGTTTTCCGATATAAAGCAGCGTTGCATCACAAATATCATGCAGCTGTCTCACCAGAATACAGGAAGCATCAAAGGGCTTTTCTCTGGAAATACGGATCAGCTGATAGTGCTTTTTCAATTCATTTACAACATTGTACAGCGAACTGATTTCGTCCGGTTCCAGTACCGAAAGACTGCGGACCGGGAAGTAAGCAAAACCATAGCCGTAACCATACCCCCGACCGTCACCGGAAGAAAAACCATGCAGATAATCAATATTATGCTGCACCACTTTATCCGTGAAGTTCACCCCGATATTTCCATTGTCGGAGTAATAGAACTCTCCGATTTTCTGCATTTTTCCGCAGATTTTTTCCACATCGCTTTCCAAAATCAACCGCACAAGAATCGTATTCCGTTTTGCTTTGGTGAACTGCTCGTCAAATATCACAGAACTGAGGAATGAACCGTCAAGCGAACAGGAAAAGAGAGTTCGGGTGTTTTTCAACCGCAGAATAAAGCGATAGAACATTTCATTATTGATAATTTTCCGCTGTTCCAGAGAAAACGCTGCTTTATCATGAGGAATCACTCCAACGGTATCGAAATAATCTTTATGGAATCCGGCTTCTTCTATTCCGCTGAATTTACCATAAACAATATCCCAGAACACAACGATCGTTGCATAAAGTCCGCTGACGAAAACGCCGGCGATAAAAATCAGTGCCAATATTTTAATCGGGAACATGGAGAATGATTTTGTGTTCACGACACGTTCATTGATAATAATATCGTTTGGTACATGAGCAATATTGCTTCGTACCCGGGAAAGTTCTTCAACAAGAAGAGAAATGTTTTTGCTTGCCGTTTTCTTGAGTTCAACGATCCGTTCATACTCCGGAATCATATGCTGAAGTTTTTTCTCTTTTTCTTTCACAAGATTCATTTCTGCTTCCAGAGATTTCATGCTGACTTCCAGCTCATTCCGGATCACTTCTATTTCCTGATACCGGCTGATTATCCCCTCAATTCCGAGAAGCATGCTTTCTTCAAAGTTCGTGATCTGATAACGTTTTTTGAAATCTTCAAATTCTTTTTTGACCGTCTCATATGCACTCTTGGCTTCCACATAACGGGGATTCCGTTCTGCAAACATCAACTTTGCTTTTTCGTATGCTCTGGAAGTTTTGCGGATTTCAAGAATATATTCCTGCAATGCTCCGCGATGTTTGATAACATTGGGCGGAATCGCCTTGTAATTCTTTTCTGCAACAGCAAAACGATGGCGTGCATCGGTCAGTTTCACGTTCAATTCAGCAAGTTTTGCAGATTGTTCCCCCTGGATTTTTTTGACAGTATTCATTTCATCGAAGGGATGTACGATCCCATATTTCTGATGCAGAGCATGTTCACTCTTGATCTGCTTCTGCTGGTACTCCTGCAATTCAAACAACCGGCGTTCGCGAGTGTCCAGGAAATTACGCAATTCAGCGGTACGGTATTCTTCATAATTCCGGATCCCGAGCATGACAAAGGTATAAACCAGCTGTTTGACATACTCATCGCTTTCACCGACTCCCGTTACCACAAACATGTCATTATGATCTTTTTGCAGTTTTACATCTATACTCTGTTTCAAAGTCGCTTTCTGCTTGTCGGTCAGATGCATCTCATCAATCAGCTGAAGAAAAATCTGCTGCCGGGAAAATACACCCAGAACATGATTCATACTCAAAGGTTTCACTTCCTCACTGGCGCGGGGAGTGTAGAAAAGTGTAATAGATCCTTCAAACTTCCTGTCAGATTTCTTAAACTGAAAATAGCGGAAGACAGCCCCTGCAACAATCGTCAGCAAAAAAACTGTTATGATGCTCCATTTGAATTTGTACAAAGTAAAGAAAACCAGTTTCTGGTACATTTTCAGTTTCTTTATCTGCCGCGTCTCTTCCTGAACATTTAACTCTTTATCCAGCGTGTCCATAATATCCCTCTTAATTAAAAATCAGCCAATGCTGAAAAAGTTTACTTTTCTGTTCCAGTTTTTCCGGAATTTCTTCCAGTCCGGAATATAATTCCGGCAATATGCCTGAAACGGCTGGTATCATATATTTTTTCCTGTCCACTAACGGAAACGAACGGGTTTTTAAACAATATTTCATGAGATTTTTCCAGGTGACTTCTCCATCTTTCCGGCTGCGGAGATACAGCGAGTTCAATAAATCTTTTGAATCAACGGTTCCGGCACAACGGAGAATTTCAGCCCGGAAAAACTCCCTGACAGAGTTCCAGAATAAAACCATATCATCCTTTTGCTTCCGATGTGGAAAACGCTTGAAATCTACAGCTTCCCGGTAGAACGTTTTCCATGAATCAGGAAGATCAGAGTTTTCTATCAAGTTCAAACGTTCCTGTAATCGCCATTGATACCGCCCCTCAGAAATCAGCATGGCATCACCGCAACCGAGGATCGCTTTGTAAATATTCCGCAAAATAAAATCTGTATTGGAAGAGTGATTCTTGATCTTTTCTCCAGCCATCATCAGTCCCATTCCACGGTTGAATAAAAGCCGGGATGCTTCCGAAAATGGAAGTTTTTCAGCAGGGTGTTCCGGTAAATATTCCGCAAGCAAGTCTTCGCCGCACACCAGATGATAGCCGCGTTTCAACTCCTGCATCATCAATCGTTTTGCATTGTTCCGGATATCTGTAACTGTCATGATCCGGCTGAAATCCACATCGACTTTCAGTTCATCTTCATATTTCCGGGCAATCTCTTTCAGCAATTTTTCTGACTGAACAGATTTTCTCCGGGCAAAAACAAAAAAGTCAAGATCGTTGTACAGGATCCCATTTTCTTTATCCTGCCGAACGCCGCCATCGCCTCTGCCGTAACTGCCGCCCAAAACGACACAAAGCTCCGTTCCGGAAAGAGTTTCCCGCATTTCTGCAAGAACTTTCTCCAGCAGCATTTCAGCTTCAACATCGCCGCAAGATGTAAATTTTTTATGACCGTTTCCGTTCAACATAAGTAGCAAAACCCCGTTTTCCAAGGCTGCGTAAAACCACCTGCAGAACCAGAAAACATGAACAATGATAATGATAATAATAGTCATAAATACGCCGTTGCTCCGGTGTATTCTGAAGTCCGTAGATCTCTCCCATCTGGAACACATAATGTTCGTTTGCCGGGTGACTCTTCACCAGTTCTTTGCAGAAGAACAGAACCGCCCAATAACCCGGATAGCGGTCCATGGAAAGTTTCCAGCACCAATGGGATTTTTTATGAGTAAGGTAATATGGCAGAATCAGCAGATACGGGATCAGACCGACAACAGCAAGGATCAACGCAATAAAGTGTTCCCACAAACGCAAAATCCATGCAGAACGGTTCTGGATAGGCGAAAACGCATAGCTGAAACTGTTGCGTTCCAAAACTCCGCCGGAGAAAGGATCAATGATCCTGCCCGGTGTAACGATTTTATTTTTGATCTCCAGTTTCCCTGCAACATAGGTTCGGTCAAAGATAATAGAATGTTCCACAACACTCTCTTTATCCACCAGAGAACGTTCGCCGACAATCGCATTCGCAACAGAACTTTTCATTTCGAGGAATGTATTATCCCTCAAAACCAGCGGACCGGAAAGAGTGCAGTCATTTTTTATAACGACGTTGGTTCCGGTATGAATAT
The DNA here is from genome assembly GCA_015061845.1 of Lentisphaerota bacterium. Taxonomy (GTDB): domain Bacteria; phylum Verrucomicrobiota; class Lentisphaeria; order Victivallales; family UBA1829; genus SIG79. The sequence continues at coordinate 9,319 of SUVT01000015.1, read as the reverse complement.
TATCCGTCATTGAATAACCGGGCAGATTGTAGAAATCATCGTTCAACACCTGGAAGTTCACGTTAAAATAACTCTCAAGGGAATCTATCAGATAGAACTCAATATTACTTTTGAGCAGAACACCGTCTTTGTAATAATAAATTCCATCTGCAAAGCCATCATCATTGCAAGGCTCAAAAGAGTTCTGCAGTTCTTCAAGGGTATGTGCTTTCGGCATCAGCATCCCATGCAGAATAAGGCAATCATCTCCGCACTCTTCCCCGTATGTCTCAAGCAGATACCGGACAGAAAAATGACCGCCGCCTTTACGGTAATCCAGAGATAAATCTCCGTTTTTTGTATTCATAAGGTGTTCAGCAAGATGCTCATTGTAAGTTGGCCCCAGCAGAAGCAGGGATTCCGATTCGCAGCGCAATGCCAGGTCAATAAAATATTCAGCGGCACAACGTCCGGCAACCGGCATCATGCCAAGACTGCGGTCTGGAAAATACTCTTTGCACCACTCCTGCGGTTGGGAATATGGGTTCACAAGCAGATGCTTCATTTTACCAGGCTCCCTTCCCTGTCAGAATAGCCGGAACAGTTTTCAGCAATATCAGGAAATCCTTCCAGGCACTTTGACTGGAGATATACTGTTTATCCAATGCGATCTGTTTGGAAAACGGCAGTTCACTCCGACCGGAAACCTGCCATATGCAGGTAATTCCGGGCGTAACATTCAAACGCTTCCGTTCGTCCAGACTGTATGCCCTTACCTCTGAAGGAAGAGGCGGACGCGGACCTACCAGACTCATATCTCCCAGCAGAACATTGAACAGCTGCGGCAATTCATCAATACTGAATTTCCGGATGAAACGTCCAACCGGAGTGATCCGGGGATCGCATTTCATTTTGAAAATTACGCCATCTCCGGACTCATTATGTTTCATCAACTCTGCTTTCCGTGCTTCTGCATCGATATACATGCTGCGGAACTTGTAAAATTTGAAGTGTCTGCCATATTTTCCAACTCGAACCTGACTGAAAATGATCGGTCCGGGACTGCTCAATTTGACCAGAGCAGCTGTGATAAGAAAGACCGGTGAACCGATCAGAATTGCAAGAATCGATAATAAAATATCCATAAACCGTTTGAATGATTTGGAGGCTCCGATCGTAATGTTCCAGATCAGCATCCGGATCTGAATATGATTATGACGGAAAACTGACGGACGCTTCAATTCCTGCCGTAAAGCTGTAATTTGTTCGTATTTTGTCATTACGGGTTCTCCTTCAAAGACTGAATAAAGGTTTTCAGATTCTTTCTACTCTGTTCCACATCGTCATACACAGGGATGGAAATCTGATAAGTATAGTAATTTTTACCGACACGGAAATGTCTGCGGAACCCAAGAAAGCCGGGTGTCGAAAAATCTTCGCTGCTGTACCACACCCAGACAAGATAACGGGCTGCCCCTTTCTGCGCATCGATCTCAGTCACAGCAAAATTATCCTGCAAATAACAGATTTTTTCAGAATTCACATTCCAGCGACTTGTCCGTAAACAATGACTTGCAGGGTGTATCTCATGAATGTCATCTCCGCAAAGCACTTCCAACACAGAAATGTCAATGTCGTTTTTTGTATAACGGTACTGATTCACCTTACTGGTCACAAAAAAACGTTTTGTATTTTCATCCGGCTGAATACTCCTGCCCCAGAAATCACCGACATGACCGGAAAAATCAGGAATAAAACTCTTCCCTTCAAAATAAATCTCTTTCGTATGCAGAAGCAGGAAACAACTGGCAAGAACAGCCGTTGAAAAGATCACGGTCCCTTTTTTCATCCGGAACCCGAATTTTTTGTTGCTCCATATCCAGATAAAACATAATAATGAAAGCAGGAATTTTACAGTCCATGCCAGCCAGACCGGACACATCAGCAACAATGAAACGCCATAACTTGAGCTGGGTGTTCCAAGCAGTAAAATCACAGCAGCCGGCAATATCTGACAGGCATAATTCCATGAATAAACCAACCAGACTGTAGAGTAAATGCACAGAACCGATGCTGCTACGCCAACTGCATTGATCTCATGGAACGGAGTTGTTACGCTCAAAAATAACATCGGGAGCAAAAGGAATAATGCGGTAAAATCACATTTTTCCGCTTTTTCATTTCTGCATGACAGAAAAATCGCCGGGATCGTCAGCAGATAAAAGATCCAATCCCACTGATCAAGACGGGATCCGCGCCAGGCAGATAAAAGATACGGCACATGAAAACACAACGGTATGGCAGAAGCAATCAGGAAAATCTTCTTTTTCATTTTACTTCCTCCGCAGTTTTTTCATCAAAACGGAATAGTCTTCCGATAGCAAGGAAAATCAACAAGGCAAAAACGATCTGGACATATCCCAACGCAATATGCCAGGTGTTCTGCAACACAACTTCCCCCCAAAGACGGTAAAACAGCACCGTCAGAACGATCCGTAAACTGTTGCCGATGATAATGGAAGGAATGACAAATGCAAAATGCAGGCTTTTCCAGAGAAGCTTTTTATGCATCATCTGGACAGCCACAAAAGCAATCAGAAGAAAGGCATCCAACTGGTTGATCCCGCTGCAGGCATCTGTGATCGCAATATTCAGCCCCGGCAATGCCATGGACGTCCCGGATTGAACAACGCTGATTCCCACCAGGTTGAGGATACCGGCACTCAACACAGTTGCACTCAACCGCAAAGGCGAACTCATAAGCAGCATGATCTCTTCATGATATGGCATGAACACACAACACCACAGAGCCGGAAGAATACACGACGCAGCAATATGAGTTCCGCTGAAATAAAGGACGAAAGCACAAATCAGCAGAGAACAGGCAAACGCCGTACTTAAACTGCCGGGGAAATCATGGGTGGGAAGCAATGCAAGAATATCAGCAATGATCAATAAAATCCATGCCGCACATTTTTCAACTTTTGTCGAAGGTTTCCGGAAAGTAACGACCAGAACTTTCAACATCAGAGCAATCAGAACGCCTGTCATTGCCAAATCAACCAATGCGGCATCCCAGGCTCCGGAAACAAACATCGGAACCGCTGCCGAAAAAGCAACAATCCCCAGCAGCATTCCGTATAATGCTCCCAGGGGATGTTTGGAGATTCTGTTGAAAAATATTTTCATATTTACTGCGGCATCTTATTCAGTTTTTTTATACATTCAAGCGATGTCTGATTTTCCGGATCGACCACAAGAAGTTGACGGCAAAGTTCCCTTGCCCGCTCCCGCTGCCGCTGGAGGTCGCAATCTTTGATCCGTTGCTGCATTCCGGCGATCCAAAGTTTTCTCATCTCTTTCCGATAGGGCGTATCAGAAGAAAGTTTTATGATATCAGGAATCACTGACACTTTTCCGTTTTTATAAAGTTTATCAGCATAACACAGCTGAGGTTCCGGTCGGTCCGGTGACATTTTGTATGCAGCCGCAGCCAATTGAAGGGCGTAAGAAAGATTTCCGCTTTCCGCATGAATTTCTGCGGTATTCAACAAAACAGAAAGTTTATACGGAGTTTTTTCCGGAAATAAGGAATATTTCTTCAATGCTGCCTGATTTCTGCCATTTTCTGCCAGCGTTTTTGCCGCAAAGAATAACAAAGCCTGATTTTCATTATATTCTGCCCGTTCCAAAAGATCACAAGCAGCTTTTGCATTGTTCTTCTTCAATAATATCAAAGCCTGACAGTACGGCGCATAAGTTTTGTTCCGGCTCAAGAATTCCAAATCTTTTTCCCGCATGGAAGAACTGGCAAAGGTCCAATATTCAGGACAGATCTCCGGTGAAAAGTTATCCCGGAACAGCTTTGATGCCAACTCATAATTCTTACGCCGCAACGCAGAAATGATCTCATAACGCAGCATGTCCGATTGTTTTGCAGGGTAAAGTTCCCGATATTTGGCAATCAGTTTTCCGGCGGCTGTCAAGTCGTTGTTCAGATAATACTCGATCCCTATCTTGATCATCCCAGGATCATCCTGAAAACGCTTCAGAGCATCCTGCAACAAAATAATATCAATAGAGTCTTTCTGTTTCTGAGAAAGCAGAATCAATTTAGCAACCATCACATCCGGTTTCCGCCGGTAAACGATTTCTGCCAATGAAAGAATCTGATCTTTCTTTTCGGATTCATTCCAGAAACGCTTTATCAAATTGAGGATCATACCATCGGCACGATCCTGCAAATCCAGGTAAGTCCGGTGGGAAAGCAAATTATTATAACTCTGTCTTACTGCATTCAGATCGCCGTCCTCAATATCAACACACAAAAACATAAATGCCGCCAAAGGAGTATTGATATTTTTCCGTAATGGCATGGTGAATTTTTTTAATGAACTCTGTTCATTTTTTGCCAAAGCGGTCAAGGCATCAAAATAATAACAGCTCAACATTGCACTGTTACCGGAATCTGACTGATATTCTTTGCGGAGTTTTTCTATTTTTCCAGTTTGTTTCAACAGACAATAGACTTCTGCGGTTTGCAATGCAACCGCCTGATCATGATAAGTTTCCAGATATTTTTCAAAAACTTCCAGACCTTGTCCGAAAGAACGGAAATTGATATAAAATCTTCCCAGAGACGGAGCAAAGGCATAAGGATTGAGTTCATAAGCAGCCTGCAATGCTTTCTCTGTCTTTTCAACATCCCGGACTTCCAAATAAAATCTCGCTTGAGCCGCAAGGATTTCCTGTTTCAAAAAGGGATCGTCTTCCTTGAATACACTCAACTTCTTGAGCTTCTCCGCTGTAGTCAGTTTTTTCCTGAAAAGCAGTTCTGTCAACTTATTCAGAGAGCTGCCAGCTTTGGAGACATTTTTATATTTCTGAATTCTGCCATTTTGTCCGGCTGCATAAACAAGAATCTGGTTCTGCTTGTCGGAGATATCACTTTGCCGTGAGAGAAAGTTTTCCAACCGCTCAAAATCACGGGCGGAACACAGACTGCTGATATATTTATCCTTGTTTTCAGTACTCAACGGATTCAGTTTATATGCCATGAAGCAATAATAGACCTGCTCCGGATAAATTTTCCGCTTCTCGGCAATAGCTCCAAGCATAACATAAGCAGCTTCATTATCATCGTCATTCTTGATCAGCTGTAACAGCTGAGCTTTTGCAGCATCAAGGGAAGCCTCATCCCCCCGTTGGAAATTACGCTGAGCCTGCTTGAAAAGTGTGGCATTCTGATAGTTTGAATAAAGCAGATAAGTCATAGTGCCGATACTTCCAATAAGCACCAGCACTGCGATTGAGATCAAAACTATATGTAATTTCCGGAGCTTCTTTATTTTCCCGAAGAGCCGGAAATTCTGAAAAAATTTCATTCTTTGATTCCGTAAAGTTTCTTCCGCTTTTTCAGATAAAGCAGAGTTCCGCCGCCAACAACAATGGTTGCGATAATACCGGGCAGCGGTTGTCCGGAAGTCGGAGCTTTTGTAGAAATCGAAAACTCAAATCCGGAAGGATTCGCAGCATTCTGGGATTTCTTACCATAATCGACTCCGAAATCACCCCAGTTGAAAACAATACTTTCTCCGGATTTTCCAAGCATCCAGATATCACTGTCCTGTGTTGTCGGACTGTACATCGTAAACGTTTCTTTCTTACCGTTCGCAGAAGTGGTCTCAACCCAGAGAACAATTTTATCGCCCGGATAAAATTCCCCCAATTCACCGGTCTTCATATTTCCATAATGAATTTGCGGCAAAGTACCGGATTGTTGAGAACCACGCCCCGGTCCACGCCCCGGTCCACGTCCACCTCCGCCCTGACCGCGATACTTCGCAACATCATCATAATAGTACCAGCCGATATTGCTGATGACGGAATCACCCAATTTGACAGATGTTCCATCATTTTTCTTCACATCAACGTAAACTTTTTGTGTCGAGTCAACGGAAAACCATGCTTCGCCAGTACCGGACTCCAATTTATACTGAAGAGTCGCTGATGCTGGAACAACAATTGTCAGGAACGCTGCAGCAATGATTGAAAGATATTTCATTTCTTGTCTTTCCCCTTTTTCTTGTTGAGATAGAGTTTGGTTGCACCGAAAGCGACGCCACCGGCTGCCAAAACCGCGAGAATACCGGGCAGCGGCTGACCGGAAGGAGCATTTCCCTTATTGGAGTTCGCTTTATTGATTTTAAGAACGTAATATTCCTGCGTTCCATTAGAACCGAAATTACCGCCGGCAACACTGAACCCATCTGCAATCTCACGGGATTTCCCCCAAATAACATTGGAATCAGCATTTTTCTCCGGTTTGGTTGAAACATAAACTTTTCCGGTATTGTCCTTCACCCAGAAACCGATACGGTCTTTTTCCGTGAATGTAGCAGCAGCTCCATTACTGAAAGACCCTTTTTCTCCGGTATCCAAATTGTACCATCCGTAATCAGCCGCACCATTTCCGCGGTCAATGTAGTTATCCTGTCCGTTATCCTTATCTTTCCGGCTTTCCCGGGTAAGATCAAAGGCAACCGTTGTTTCTCCATCAAAAGTCAACCAGCCCTGATTTCCTTTTACATTATACTGATATGCCGCCATGATTGATGTGCTGATTCCGCAAAAGAGTAATCCTAAAAGTATCTTTTTCATATTTCCCTTCCTGAAGAAAATAATTTTTTCTTAAATGTAGACATCTTACTAACTTGCTACAATTAAACGCTGAGTTTAATATAGCATAAAAATTGCGCTTTACAAGCTTAAGAAAAAAAATATTATCAGATAACGTCCGCAAAATTGCGCATATTTTAAAAGACATGGCTTGTAAAAAGCCTGTTTCTATGATTAATTATAATAACCACAAAACAAACAATCAAGAAAAGAAACAGGCTTATGGGAAATGTAGCGCAAAAATCAGAAAAGTCAATCGCCGGAGCAAACTGTGCCGCCCTGTCGTGCATGGACATCCGCTGACGAGCCGGGGAAACATGATGTGGAAGGTTTATAACATCATCATAACGGCTCATGCCTTATACCCTCCCACTTGCTGATTACGGTCTTTGGCTGTCGCACCTTCCTGCAAACTCATGGCTTTAAGAACAGCATTTTTGCCAAACTGTTTTTTAATATTCAACAAGGCATCCTGAAGTCGACGTTCTTTGGCAAGTTCAGCATCTTCGGCTGCTTTCTGCTTCTCCAATGCCTCGTGATCGGCAAAGAGATCCGGTTGTACCTGGACTTCTTCCGGAACATCGCCTTCGTTCAGAATGTGGTTCGCACCGATGGTAATCTTCCGTACCAGCAGATTGGGATCAACCACCCTGTCAAAGAGCTGCATTATGTGGTCGATAATGATTTTTACCGAGGAAGTGTGCCGGGGCAGATTGATTGAACCGTGAGCATCCTTGGGTGCTTGTCTGCCGTATGAGTCCGTTTTGATTGTACCGGTGTACTTCTGTCGCCGCTCCGGATCTGTCAGGTTCAGGACATCGTAGGCGATATTCAATGTCAGCTGATCTGTCACGATCCGCTTTTCCACGAGGTCAAGGGCAAGGATGTCCGTCATTTCCATAACGACCAGGAATATACGAAGGTGATCTGTAAGGAGAAATATGACTTTAATATACAGGATTTTGTCGGAGAGACAACGGCTTATGACAAAAAAGCCACCGTGGAGCTTCAGAGTCCAAAAAGCTGGTTGAAAAGTGTAAGTGCTTTTGCAAACGGTGATGGCGGAACGCTGCTCTTCGGCTTGCAAGAGGACAATACTCTTGTTGGAATTGAAGATGTTCAGCATGTCTCAACTGCAATCAGAACTACCGGGATAACGGATTGCAGGAACTTTACCCACGGCTGACCTTTGAACAGTTGGGGGAGCGTGTTGGAATCTCCAAGGGTAAGGTTTTATGAGGAGAGTTGATATCCGGCATTTGACAAACATCAGATTCTGCGTTATATTACAGACAGGTTATGTAGGATTACCGTAAATAAGTAAATTGAAAAAAAATACAACCGAATAGAGGTGAATTATGAAAAAACTTCTTGTCATGCTGTGCGGCGTTATGCTGCTCGTTGTAAGTGGATGCTGTTCTCTCGGACAGTGCAAAATCACGATGGAAAAGAATGCTGTTTTGCTGGATGTCCGGACTCCGACAGAGTATCAGAAAGGCTATCTGCAGGGCGCAATCAATCTGCCGCAGGCGGATGTGGACACTAAAGCTGCAACAGTTGTTCCCTCCAAAGATACTCCGGTTTATGTATATTGCCGGGGCGGTCGGGAAGCAACAATGGCAACGGAAAAACTGTTGAAGCAGGGGTACACCGATGTTCATAATCTCGGCGCAATGAAAGATGCCCGGAAACTGCTGGGGTTACCCACTGCAAAGTAAGCGGGGAAAGGAGCGCAGATGAAAACTCTTCTTTCAATATTATCCGTAATTTTTCTGCTTGTGACAAGCGGATGTTGTTCAACAGAAGGTAAAATATCTATGGAAAACAATGCGGTATTGCTTGATGTCCGGACTCCGGAGGAACACAAAACCGGTTATCTGGAAGGCGCAGTCCTTCTTCCGCTTGCCGAGCTGGAAAGCAAAATTTCCAGTAAAGTTTCCGGTAAAAATACGCCGATATACATCTATTGCCGCAGCGGCAGACGGGCAGGAACTGCTGTCGAAAAGTTAAAAACAATGGGCTACACAGATCTCCATAATCTGGGAGGACTGAAAGATGCCCAAGAGAAACTCGGCATTCCGGTAAAAAAATAAACATTGTACTTGCTGAGCGGCAGGGATTCACTTGCCGCTTTTTTTGTGCAGGAATTTCACTTTGGCAAAATGAAAGAGGTCGCAGGAGTGGCAGAAAACCAACTTTTGCACCGTCTCTTTTTTACATCAAGTCCGTGCATTACCACTTTTTGCAAATCATTAGTAATAAACAATAATTCTCCAAGGACTTGCGTCCTTGCGTTTCAGAGACTTTTGCCGTAAAAGTGGTGCAAAATGCCATTACTGGTATGGTTCTGCGTTGCCAATAGCAGTCTCTTGCTCTCCGCAGAAAAGCCGCAAGTACCTGCAACTGTAAATATCAGCCTTGCTAAACTTTACAAACTCCCCGACCGCTGGGATGAACAGTTAATGCAGCTCGGAATAGCAGTCGAATAAAACCTTTCTCCATATTTCAGCCCTCGGAAACGGGGGCTTTTTTTTATTTTTTAATTAGTTGACTTGCTAATTGAATTTTTTGTGATATATTATATTGCAGGAGGCAATTATGGAAATATCACAAGTTCTCAAGGCAATGAGTCACCCTATACGGTTGCAGATGGTGGAGCTTC
>SUVT01000139.1 GCA_015061845.1 Lentisphaerota bacterium | reverse complement strand
ATGGAATCAAAAAACAATTGGATCTTTACTGTTCCGGCAGCGAAAATATTCTCATCTACAACGGAAACGGACAGAAGGCGGTGTTCGACAGTGAAGTGTTCGACTCCCTTTGGAAAGATGCGGAGATCCGGGAAGACGGAAGCGTTTTTTACCGGGGAAAAGAGGTCGCAAACGAACCGCTGCCATTCAAAAGCAATCTCCGGAAAACAAAACTTCTGTTTGAAAATGTCAAAGATCCTTTCGGTTTGAGAATCGCCTACGGAAGAAAACTCGGACGGAAAGTCTACCTCAGTATGCGGATGAATGATGTCCACTGGGTTTCCAATTTTGACAGTACAATGGTCAGCGACTTCTGGCGGGAACATCAGGATTGTCAGACTGCGCCCTACACCGATGCCGGACAATGGTGGTTCCATACATTCGATTACGCCAAGCCGGAAGTTTATAATTATCATCTCGCTTTGGTCAAAGAGTATCTGACCCGCTTTGATCCCGATGGTATTGAACTTGACTGGATGCGGACGCCTTATTATTTTGAACCGGGATGGGAGATCGAAAATGCAAAGATCCTGACTCAATTAGTCCGGGAAACAAGAAAACTGGCAGACGAATGTGCCGCCCGGAACGGTCATCCGGTTGCGTTAACTGTTCGAGTTCCCTCTCAGCCGGAAAGTGCAAGACGGATGGGGTTCGATGTTCCGGCATGGGTGAAAGAAAAACTCATTGACCGTGTTGTGCTTACTTCTTATTGGGGAGTGACGGACTTTGATATCCCGCTGGAACTCTGGCGGTCACTTCTCGGTGATGATGTAAAAATTACTGCCGGTCTGGAAATTCTCTGCCGAGGCAAAGTTACAGATCAGGCAGACTTTTTCAACGATTCCGCTGTCGTTTTCGGATATGCTTCCTCTTACTATTATCGCGGTTCCGATGATATTTATCTCTTCAATCACATGGATGCCAGCACCGGAATGAGAGATTTGGACGAATTCAAAAAAGTGTTGCAACACCTTGGGAATAAAGAAGAAACGATCCGTCAGAAACGGCGGCATGTCGTCTCCTATACAGATTCTCTCGTAAAACCTGTCGGGATCCCCATTGCACCGGTTCTGCCGCTGGAACTCAGCACATGGACTAAATTTATCCGGATCAATCTCGGCGGAACGGTCAAAAATCGCAATGCAAAACTGGTTCTTTCCTGCGAAAACGGCTTGCCGGAAGAAGTCCGCTGCGGAAAAGTCCTGTGCCAGAAAACCGATGAACGATTCACCGGAAAACTGCCCGGAAATATCAAAAATCCTGTTGTTTACACTATCCCGGACGAAGCTCTGAAAGAGGGCGATAATGTTCTCTCATTCGTCGGAGAAGGCGTGACGGTTCTCTGGTGTGAAGTGGATTTTGAAGAAATCTGACGATCAGGGCAGATTCAGAAAACGTTTATCCAGCAGATATTCCGGACGGACATCTGAAAGAGAATGGAGAATGTGACTGCGGATATCCGGGATCCGTTGCTCCATTGTTTCGAGCAAATCTTTGAAGTAAGCGCGAACACCGTTCTCTGAAAGATATTCTTTGTATTGGCACTCTCCGCGCGCCGGAAAATCCAATCCGGCAGCAGCTTCTGCCACAAGGGACTCTCTTGCATAAATCAAAGGTCGGATCACCCGGAGAGTTCCATCTTCTGACGGGACATTGGGTCCCATCGTCGTCAAGCCTTCCCCGCGGCTCAAGCTGATGAGGAAAGAGATCACCACATCATCCATGTGCTGACCGAGAACGAGTTTATTGCACCCAAGTTTCCGTGCCAGAGTGTAAAGGCAGCCGCGCCGCATACGGGAGCAGAGAACGCAGGGGCTTTCCGGATTCCCTTTCTCATTCAGCAAGGCTGGCATATCAAAGGGGATAATATGATGTTCCACACCGAGACTTTCACAATACTTTGCGGTCTCCCCTGCCCCGAATCCGGGAAAACCGGGATCAAAAGTCGCAGTCGTGAGGGTAAAAGGGAACGGACTCTTTGCTTTGATCGCACAGAGAACATTCAAGAGAACAAGGCTGTCTTTTCCGCCTGAAACGCCCAGCAGAAGATGATCTCCCGGCTGGATCATGCGGTAATCCGCCGAGGCTTTCCCAGCCAGTCGGCGGAGACGTTCCAGAGCTTTACTCATTGTCGGAAGTGAGGGGACGCAGGATCACGCCGGCTTCTTTCAAAATCGCTGCAGAAGTCGTATCAATGGAATAACGCTCCCGGTAAACAACTTCTTTGATTCCGGCATTGATGATCATTTTCGCACAGAGCAGACACGGGCTGAAAGTGGTGTAAAGCGTTGCATCTTTCACAGAGACACCGTGATAAGCGGCAGAAACGATTGCATTTTCTTCTCCGTGACTGCAGAGACATTCACCAAGATTGCTTCCGGAAGGCGCATTGGAAGAACATCTGGGACAACCGCCTTCATGACAGTTTTTGAGTCCGCGCGGAGTTCCGTTGTACCCGGTGGAGATGATCCGTTTATCTTTCACGATCACAGCTGCCACATGACGGCGGGAACAGTTGCTCCGGCTGGCAACCACATTGGCGATTTCCATAAAGTAGGTATCCCAATCGGGACGTTCCGTTTTCAGTTGCTCTGCCATTTCAGTTTCCTTTCTGTCAGAATCCAAAATCCATCTGGGAAATTCCCCAGTTATCGTCTTCCGTTTCAGGTACAACGGGCTTTTCATCTTTTACATCTTCCTGATTTTCAACAGATTCTGTTTCCGTCTCTGATTCCGGTTCAGGAGTTTCTTCTTTTTTCTTCACCGGAGCTTTCTTGACCGGTTTTTCCTGCGGTTTTTCTTCAGAAACTGCGGGAGTTTCTTCCACCTCTTCCGGTTCAGGAGGAACGGGAACAGGATCCGGCGGAACATTGATCAGTTCCGGATTTTCCGGTTCTTCGGTGCCATCTAAATACTTCACAAAGGTGATTTTCGTCATCTTCCGCGGGAACAGCAGCTGTCCGCCGGCTTTCGGTGACCGCAATGGTGCTTTGGAAAGATCGATTTCCTGGGTCTGCCGAGCTTTGATCGGGGTGTCGATCTTGCACTCATAAATCGCATTCGGACGGGATGTAATGAGTTCAAGACGGCATTTTTCAGGAATGATCCGGTACTCTTTATCGCGGATAAACTGGCTGATGCAGCTCCGCTTGTAATAGACTTTTCCGGTCTTGTTATCAGAATAAACGATTCCGAAAACAGTATTTTTATCATATTTCCGGAATTCATAAAGACGGTCAATGAAGACTTTGTCCGGAATTGCAATGACCTTGTAAGATCCTTTCCGTTCCACACAAAGCAGGTGGTCAACTTCATTACAAACCACCACATCATCACTCTTGACAGAGGTTCCCACATAGCAGTTCTTACGGTCCCAGCCGACGCGGATGTTATTCAGAGCGATTGCACTGACATCGATCTTGTCGAACGCTGCCTGCCGAATCTCCGTTCTGCGGGGAAAGAACTCACCATACTCATCGATCAATCTCTGCAAATACTTGATGGCGTATGCTTTCAGACGTTTCAGGTTTTTCTGAGCCTCTTCCAGTTGTTTGGAGATTTCCGCCATATCTTTCTTGTTCTGATTGATGTCGAAGAGAGAGATTCTGCGGATGGGAATTGCCAGAAGACGTTCGATTTCCACGATGGGGATGATCCCCTGCTCCAACTGGGAAAAACGCAACGCTTCATCGGGATCTGTGGGATGATCCAAGCCCCGGTCGCGGAGGTTCTGAACCAGCTGCTGAAGAAGCGGTTCCCATTCGCTGCGGTATTTTTCCAGTCCGGCACGAACTTCTTTTTCGATTGCTTCGTAAGTCTTGCAGTTTTCAATCTTCTTATAGATCCGTTCTTCCACAAAGATCTGGGCAAGTGTCCGGACCAGCAATTTATCAAGAGATTTTCCGACCTCAATATTCAATTCATAGCGGAGATATTCCAGCAGTTTTTCCGTATTCCGCTTCACCACTTCCGTAACCGTCATGCGGGACGGACGGTTTTCTTTGATGACCATCAGGTTCAGGCTGACGGAGAGAGAACAATCGGTGTACTGATAGAGAGCCTGGATCGCCCGCTGGGGATCATATCCGCGCTGGGGAATGATTTCGATCCGGACTTCGCTGGATGTCAAGTCATGAATGGATGCGATCTTGATTTTACCTTTGTTCGCCGCTTTTTCGATGGAATCCATCAGTTTTCCGGTGGTGGTGAACGCAGGAATTTCCTTGATGATCAAAGTTCTTCCATCCAGTTCGATCTTGGCACGGAGCGTGATTTTTCCGTTACCATCTTCATACTGGGAGGCATCCATGATCCCGCCCTGCAGGAAGTCAGGGAAGAGCTGAAACTCTTCTTCTTTCAGAACAGCGATCTGTGCATTGAGCAGTTCCACAAAGTTATGGGACATGATTTTGGTATTGGTACCGACAGCGATACCGTCGGAGCCCATCAGAAGCAGTGCGGGGATCTTGATCGGAAGGCGGACAGGCTCTTTGTTTCTGCCGTCATAAGAATCAATCAGTTCCGTAATGCCATCGTTGAACAGCACTTCTTTTCCGAGTTTGGAAAGGCGGGCTTCGATGTAACGTGCTGCAGCAGAGGGGTCACCGGTCACGATATTACCATAGTTCCCCTGCTTTTCAATAAACAGTTCTTTATTCGCCACGACAACGAGGGCATCATAGATGGAAGCATCCCCGTGCGGGTGATATTTCATGGTTTCGCCAACAATGTTCGCAACTTTCTGGAAGGTTCCGTCGTCGATCTTGTGCATGGTCCAGAGAATACGCCGCTGCACGGGTTTCAATCCGTCATCCACATCGGGGATCGCACGTTCCTTGATCACATAAGAAGCGTATTCAATGAAGTTTTCCCCCATCATCTTACGGAGGAGTTCATTATTTCCTTTGACGGTTTCCGCCATGGCAGTGGTAGAATCTTCTTCCTCTTCCACGACCGCAGCTTCAGCATTTTCCACGTCCGGAGTCTGAACAACCTCTTCCGGAGCGATCTGTTCCTGCGGGATCTCTTTGGATTTTTTCTTCTTTTCAGCCATGATTACACCAGATTATTGACAATGAAATCCCAGCGTTCGGGAGTATTGTCACCCATATAGAATTTCAGCATTTCGTGAATGCCCTTTGTATGATCGATCGTCACCTGTTCCAAACGGATATCTTTTCCGATGAACTGTCCAAACTCTTTCGGAGAGATTTCCCCGAGCCCTTTGAATCGGGTGATTTCCGCTTTGCCCAACTCTCTGGCGCGTTGATCCCGTTCCTCTTCGGAGTAGCAGTAATAGGTCACTTTCTTGTTACGGACACGGAAAAGCGGAGTTTCCAGAATATAAAGATGTCCGGTAAGAACCAGCGATTCAAAGTAGGTCAGGAAGAATGTCAGCAGCAAGTTCCGGATATGCAAGCCGTCAACATCAGCATCTGTTGCGATCACCACTTTGTTGTAACGCAGATTTTCGATACTGTCTTCAATATCAAGCGTCCGCATGATGTAGTAAAGTTCTTCCACGGTATAGACTTTTTCGATCTTTTCGCCGAAGCAGTTGAAGACTTTTCCGCGGAGTGCATAGACCGCCTGAGTATTGGCATCACGGCTCTGGTTGAGAGAACCGCCTGCAGAATCCCCTTCTGTCAGGAAGATCATGGTATCATCTCCGAACTTGGAACGGTCGCCGAAATGATATTTGCAATCCTTGAGCTTGCTGTTCCGCATACTCATGCGTTTTTCAAACTCTTTTCCTTTTTTCCGGACAGCCTGAATTTCTTTGCGGACTTCCTGATTCCGTTTGATCTTTTCAAACAGCAGTTCCGCTTCTTCCAGATTCCGGTGAAGATAATCTTCCACAGCCTGCTTGACCGTGGAGACGACCCAGCCTTTGATATCAGTATTGCCAAGTTTGTTCTTGGTCTGAGATTCAAACACAGGTTCCTGGATTTTGACAGCAATGGAACCGACGATCCCGTCACGCAAGTCTCTGGCATCGTAATCTTTTCCGGAGAACTCATTGACTGCACGGAGCAGCCCTTCTTTGAACGCGGAAAGATGGGTTCCGCCATCATTGGTGTACTGACCGTTCACGAAAGAGTAGTATTTTTCCGTGGTGTCATTGGTGTGAGTGAAGGAAAATTCCAGAGTTTTATCTTTGTAATGAACGACATTGTAAAGACTTTCCCCGCCGATTTCAGCATTGATCAAATCACACAAACCATTCTTGGAGTAATAGCGGGTGTTGCCGTTCAGATAAAGAGAAAGTCCGCTGTTCAGATAGGCGTACATCCAGAGTCGGCGTTCCACAAACTCCTGTTTGATCACATATTTCGGAAAAAGTGTGGTATCAGGAATAAATTCAATGGTCGTCCCGTTCCGTTCATCGGTGGTGCCGTCAGATTCTTTTTCCAGAACACCG
>SUVT01000138.1 GCA_015061845.1 Lentisphaerota bacterium | reverse complement strand
CGGTAACGCTTCGGATTTTTCTGAAAAACTTCATACGGGAAAAAACCGCCGCCGACACACATATATCCGTATGGAAGACTTTGGGAAGTCATCCGGTTCAGGAATGATATGATTTCATCATGGTCATTAGCAAAATGATCATCCAGAAGGATCGGAAAAAGATTATTTTCTCCAAGACATTTCCCGACACTTTGGGCGAGTGCTGAATAAACCTCCCCCTTGTGCGGCAGCACCAAAGCAACGCCGTTTGTCGTTGGAAGCGTATTTCTGTTCTTGACGATCGAACCCCGCCGGGGGGCGCGGTCAAGAAGATTTTCCTCCACCAGTCGGTTCAACCCTGCCGCAATGGTACATTTATTCACCTGAAAGACAGCAGACAATTCCGCATCTGTCGGCAATTTCTGTCCGGGAAGATATTTCCCGTCGATGATCCAGCCGCGTACGGTTTCTGTCACGATATCCTGTTTTAAAAATGGAGTTTCCATACTCACCACCCGTTTATTACCCATTTATTTACCATATTATACCATATAAACTGGTATTTGTCAATACCTGAAATAAAAAAAATTCCTTTTTTCTATTTCTGGTGAGGAAAATCTCTCCCTGAAAACTGCCCGGCGATCCTGCTTTGATATTCCGCTGGATTTTTTTCAAAAATTCTTTCAAAAAGAACTTGATTTTTTCCCGAAAATGACTATGTTTTCCTAAAAAGCAACGTTGTACTGAAAAGAGGAGTTTTCTCATGATCAATTTCGGTAATTCCGTTCAGGAATTTTATCTTCGCACTGTCAAAAAAAATTATAAAGATCGCAAGCAGAAACTCGCTGCGCTTAAAACAAAACAGGATGCTCTGGATTATGTGGCAGATGTCAGAGCAAAAGTCAAAAAAATCTTCAAGTTTCCTGCTGAAAAATGTCCGCTGAATGTCAGAGTCAAAAACGAACTCTCCTTCCCCGGCGTGAAAATGAAAAACCTGCTCTTCAACAGCAGAGAAAACTTTTCTGTCTCAGCCAGTTTGATTTATCCCGAACAGAAAGCGGAAAAATATCCGGCAATCCTCTTTGTCTGCGGTCACTCCGATAACGGAAGATTGCGGGATATATATCAGACAGCTGCACGACAGCTCGCGGCACGCGGGTTCATCGTTCTTTCTCTTGACCCCATCGGACAGGGGGAACGGCATCAATATCCGGAAATCCGTCCCATCGGCAGCTGTCAGGAACATAATATTCTTGGGAAACAGCTTCTTCTGACAGGTGACTGGTTCGGGAACTGGCGTACTTATGACGGAATCAGAGGGATCGACCTTCTTCTGAGTCTGCCGGAAGTCGACCCCAGCCGGATCGGGATCATGGGGACCTCCGGCGGCGGTACAATGACCACCCTGATCTCCGCTGCCGATGACCGTCTGGCATTTTCTGCCCCCAGCTGCTATATCACGACCTGGCTCAGAAACGTGGAAAATGAGCTTCCCGCTGACATTGAACAGATGGTTCCGGGGGCAATCGGAATGGGCATGGAAATGGTTGATCTTCTCGTCGCAGGAGCTCCGCGCCCCCGTTTGATCCTCGGCGAAAAGAATGACTTCTTTGATGCCAGAGGTACGAAAGAAGCATATGAAGAACTGAAAGCTCTCTACAAACTTCTCGGTTGTGAAGATGATGTGGAACTTTTCATCGGTCCGGGAAGCCATTCTCTTTCCAAGCCGCTCCGGGAAGCTGCTTATGACTTCTTCTGCCGGAAAGCCGGAATACCCAACTTCTCCAAGACAGAAACCGATCCCGGACGGATCGTGGATCAGGAACTCTATGCCGCTGACGGCTGGGTCGTAAAGGTCCCCGGTGAAAAACGGGTTCACGATATTATTGTTGAAACGGCTGCAGCGCAGAAAGCTGCCCGCAGAAAATATTCCAAAGATGAGATTTGTGCGATTCTGAAAGAAAAACTTGGCATTACAATGCCGGAAGTTCCCGATTACCGTGTTCTCCGTGTGATGGTAATGGATGAAGCGACCTGCAACTGGGTCTCCCGGTTCGGTCTGGAAACCGAAAAAGATCTCGTCATGAGCGTTCTTCACCGCAGAAGCAAGAATTTGATATATCACATTGAAGATGCCAAGTCCATCAATCTCTATATTCCGCATCTTGATACCAATAAGGAATTGGGAATGCGGCAGGATTCTGCAGACCGTTTCCTTTACGGTCTGGACTATCGCGGTGTGGGAGAATGCAGACCCACCACCTGCAGTCCGTGGTGTGATTTCTTTGCTCAGTATGAGTATGACTTCCACTTCACCTGTCTGGGAGAAATGACCGGGCTCAGTTATCTCGGAGGACGTGTCAAAGATATTCTTGCTGCTGTGGAACTGCTCTCTCTGAACTGTCAGGATATTCATCTGGAAGCCCGGGGACAGGGCGGGATCCCTGCTCTCATCGCAGCAATTCTCTCCGACAAGATCAAGACTGTGAAACTGGTAGATGTACCGGAATCCTGGGAATCCATGATCCTGCCTGCAATTCCGGATCCCTCCAGATCTGCCCGTGCCTGCATGATCGATGGTATTATGGAACATTTTGATCTTGCAGATATCAAAGAACATGTGACGATCGTTCAATGATGAGGAGTATTGATGAAACCCATTCTTGACAGGATCAGAGAAGAAGATGTTCTGCCGCAGAAACGCGCCTATGACGTTGTGCTGCCTGCGGCAGCGATTTTTGTTGCTCTCATGTTCACGATCCTGCTGTTTGGGATCACCATGCTTTATTCCACTTCTTTCGGAACGGACGGGACGACCTATCTTTATAAACAGTTCCAATGGGCGATTGTAGGCTTTGCCGGCTTCTTCGGTGCGATTTATATCGGATTCAAACGGATATCCGATTGGAGCGGCTGGATGCTCATCGTGATTTGTATTCTCCTGCTGATCGCTGACATGTCGCCGGCAGTCAAAGGGGCACACCGGTGGATCAAAATCCCGGGAGTTGGGAATATCCAGCCATCGGAATACGCCAAAGTGATTCTGTCGCTGTTTCTGGCGAAGTTCCTTTCGGACCGGGCGAGGTATATTGATACAATGCCGTTCCGCAAGGTTTATGTTCCCTGTCTTCTCTGCTGTATTCCGGTGCTTGGACTTGTCGTTGCGGGAAAGGACCTTGGAACAACGCTTCTGCTGACGACTATCGTTGTTGGTGCGATGTATGTTGCGGGGATCAGGATATCGTGGTTTCTCGGACCGGCGACGGTGATTCTTCCGGCGGGGTTCTTCTACATCAAGTACTTTGACAGTATGCGCTGGGGACGAATGACCATTTTTATGAGACCGGAAGATTATGCGCAGGGGGACGGTTATCAGCTTTACAACTCTCTTCTTGCATTGGGATCCGGAGGCTGGTTCGGAGTCGGATTCACGGAAAGCCGCATGAAGATGTCCTATCTTCCTGAGGCGCATACAGACTTTATTCTTTCCATTGTGGGGGAAGAACTTGGGTATGTGGCACTGATTCTTGTGATGGTTGCTTACATTGCATTTATGACCTGTGCGATTCTGATTGCCAAAAATGCCCGTACCCGCCAGGGAATGATCCTTGCTTTCTGTGTCGGGCTCTTCATCGGAGCGCAGGCAGTGATCAATATCGGAGTTATCTGCGGAGCATTCCCCACGAAAGGGATGCCCGCGCCATTTATCAGTTACGGGGGCAGCAGTCTGGTAACGTGTCTGACTGCAAGCGGGTTTGTCTTGAGTGTAGCTCTGGACACGGTGGTTCCTGATTATCCGGACAAGATCCGTGAATGGCAAAAGGGGAAATGGAACAAATTCAAGGAGTTATTCAAGTGAAAAAACTGATTATCAGCTGCGGCGGTACCGGTGGTCATTTCATGCCGGGGCTGAGTATTGCCAGAACATTTCAGGAACAGGGCGGAGAAGTCCTTCTTCTGCTCGGCGGAAAAAACGCCCCGAAACAAATGGAAACCGCAAGAAAATACAACATTGTCTCCATGTCATTTCCGGCATCTTATCCCTCCGGAAATCCGGTTCGCATGACAAAGTTTCTTTTTCACCTGATGGGCGGCTATCCGAAATGCAGAAAAGCGATCAAGGAGTTTCAGCCGGATGCTCTGCTGGCAATGGGAAGTTTTGCATCCCTTGCGCCTGTGCTGGCGGCACACGCATCGAAAGTCCCCGTTTTCCTTCATGATGGAAATACAAAACTGGGCAAATCGAATATGTTCCTGAGCCGTTATGCCAAAGCGATGGCTCTTTCCTTCCCTACTCTTAATGCAAAACGGGCAAAATGCCCCACGATCAACACCGGTTTTCCCCTGCGTCCTGAACTGGTTTCCGGACAGTTGAGCAAGGCAGAGGCAATTGCAGAGTTGAACAGACTTTACAACGAAACGCTCTCCCCGGAAAAGCCGACTGTTCTCGTCTTCGGCGGAAGTCTCGGAGCAGATACGATCAACCGGAAACTGATCGTGGAAGGTGATCCGGCAGAAATGCGTGACGTTCAATTTTTACGTCTGACCGGACCGGGCAGACTGGATGCGCTCAAAGAGATTTATGCCGGACAGAACTGCAAAGTCCTTGCGCTGGAATCCGCTCAGGAGATGCACCTTTTCTACTCGGCAGCAGATCTCGTTGTCTCCCGCGCCGGAGGCAGCACCGTTTCAGAACTGGCAGTTTATGGAAAATATGCACTGCTTCTGCCCTACCCGTTTGCTGCAGAAAATCATCAGGAAGATAATGCCCGGTGGCTGGCTTCTGCCGGAGGAGCAGAAATTCTGCATGACAATGAAGCCTCGGAGCATGATTTCACTGTTTGGCTTCAAAATTGGCTCAAGAATCAGGAGCTTTTCCGGAAACATGGGGAACAATCTAAAGCCATTGCAAATCCGGATGCCTCTCAGCAGGTTCTCGATATGATCAAAAATATTACAAGTTCACTGAAATGAAGGAGGTTCGACTATGAAAAAAATCATTATTTTTACCCTCGCTGTTCTCTCTGCCGCTGTTTACGCCCAGAGTGTCAAACTGTTGCCCCCTCAAACAACCGGCGGAGCAACACTCCGGGAAGCCCTGGCGAAACGCTGTTCTCTCCGGAATTATACAGGAAAAGATCTTACAGCGAACCAGCTTTCCAATCTGTTTTATTCTGCCTGCGGAGTGAATCGGAAAGGGGAAAACAAGTTGACGATCCCCACAGCCAGAAATGCGCAGGATCTGGTTCTTTACGCTGCAACAAAACACGGGATCTACTGCTATGTTCCCGAAACACATTTTCTGCGGCAGATCAAACGCGGCGATTACCGTCAGCAGCTCGGAATGCAGAAAGCCATGTTTGCCAAGGCTTCTGTCGTTCTGATTTATACTTCCGATCTGAAAAAACTCAACTTCGGCAGTTCTGAAGCGGAAAAGAAAGTCTATGCCGGTGTCCATGCCGGATTTGCGATTCAGAATGTCGGACTTTTCTGTGCAGCAGAAGGACTTGGAAATGTTGTGATCGGTTCCTATAACCGGAAGAATATTCCTGCTCTGCTGGGCTTGGGAAAAGATCAGCCTGTTCTGATGGTTCAACTGGTCGGTACACTCAAATAAAAACACCTCCCGGAAAGGGATTCTTATGAAAGCAACCAATGGATATGCGCTCGGGATCGATCTCGGCGGAACCAAAATCTACGCTGTTATCACAGATCCGGATCATAAAGTGATTGCCCGGAGCAAACGGTCAACAACCCCGGAATCCACGCCGGAAGAGACCGTCTCCGATATGTTTGAGACGGCACAGGATGCGTTGCTTGAAGCCGGGTTGACACTGAAAGATATCTCTTTCATCGGGGCAGCAGTCCCCTCCCCTGTCGATCCGGAAACCGGGGAGTGTCTTCATGCAACAAACCTCGGCTGGAAAAACATTTCATTGAAAGAATCT
Source organism: Lentisphaerota bacterium (assembly GCA_015061845.1). Classification (GTDB taxonomy): domain Bacteria; phylum Verrucomicrobiota; class Lentisphaeria; order Victivallales; family UBA1829; genus SIG79. Next base: position 806 of record SUVT01000138.1, on the reverse strand, counting down.
CTCAAAGAGAAGTTCGGCTGTCCGGTTGTTCTCGGAAATGATGCAAACCTCGGACTGCTGGGGGAACATTACTGCGGAGCTGCCAAAGGATTCCGTTCCTCTGTCGGATTTTTTATCGGAACAGGTCTTGGCGGCGGGATCATTATTGACGGGAAACTTCATTCCGGAAAAAAGGGAGTTGCCGGAGAACTCGGTCACATGGTCATAAAAGTCGGCGGCAAACGCTGCGGCTGCGGAAACCGGGGATGTCTGGAAGCCTATTGCAGTAAAATTGCCTTTGTGAAAGCATTGAGAAAAGCAATATTCAGACGTGGTGAAAGCACCATGCTTCCGGAAGATAAATTCAATGAAAAAAGCCGCAATATCAAGAGTAAATATCTTGCCCGTGCGTACGAAAACGAAGATCCGGCAGTGCGGAAAGTGGTTGATAAGGGTCTGCGTATGCTTGGTGCGGCAGCGGCATCTGTCTGTGCAATAGTTGCGCCGGAGTGCATCGTCATCGGCGGCGGTTTTGCAGAGGCTATGGGCAAAGAACTGCTTCCGCCTTTCGAGGCATCTTTCCGGACACATCTTTTCGGACTCTCTCCGGATGAGGTGGAGATCCGTCTTTCTGAATTGGGGGATGATGCTGTTGCTGTGGGAGCCACTCTTCTCGCCCGGGGAATCGAATCATGAAAGAACTGCTGGCATCCGTTGATATCGGGGCTCATTCTGCACGTCTTCTTATTGCAGAAGTAGCGGAAGACGGTATGAGTTATGAAACGCTGGAGGATCTGGAAATTTCCGCTCCGCTGGGGGCAGATGTC
>SUVT01000137.1 GCA_015061845.1 Lentisphaerota bacterium | reverse complement strand
CGGGAACGGCGGCAGCTGCTTGTAGTCTCCAAGCATGATCGCACGTTTGGCAAACATTGCACAGAGAATGACCTCTTCCATGTTTGACATTCCGGCTTCATCAAAGATGATCACATCAAAGGGTCCGATATTTTCAAAATCAAATTTGATACAGAGATCTTTCAGCAGTGCAGGGTGGGTTCCGGCATATATGACCTGTTTCCCTTCCTTTTCCACCTGCCGCATTTTTTTGACGTTGTCCCGTTCCCCGATCCAATGTCCGGGCAGGATGTCCGGCGCAATACTTTCAGAGTGACGTCCGCAGCGGAGGTATGGAAGGTCTCCGATCCCGCGGCAGATATTGTCCACAGCCGCATGAGAAGGGGCTGTAATAATGATCCGTTTCCCCTGAGCATGAAGTTCTCTGACGATCTTCCGGAGAACGTGGGTTTTTCCTGTTCCCGGCGGACCCTGGATCAGAACAAGCGGATTTTCATCCATAACGGCAGCATCAAATGCCGTTTTTTGCGACAGGTTGAGATCCGGAGCCGGTTCGGTGTTTTCCGGGAACTTGAAATTGACAGCCGTCAACCCGGAAATGATTCCGCCGGAATGAAGTTTGGAAAGTGCAGTTTCCGGTTTCAACTCCTGCCGGATGGAATCAAGCCGTTCCTTGAGAAATTCAGAAGGTCCGCGGATCAATGTTCCGACAGCTTCACAAAGGTCAGTGTTGATCTTGTTTGCAGTTTCTACAGTAAGGCGACCCAGAATCTGTACTCCGTCGAAGAAATCCACCCGGAACGTTCCGATCTTTGAGGCATCTGTCCGTCTGCGGACATCAAGGATATCGTCAAAGAAAATCGGGGCACCTTCGGGGGCTTCCAGAGAGAGAACATACACCGGATGCGCTCCGCTTACAACGGTTGCATCCTGAAAATACAATTCAAAATTCCGCTCAAATTCAATCATGAGCCGGTCTGTTTCAGAAAGAAGCCGCAACATTCTGGAAACCTGCCAGAAGGTTCTTGCAGGCAGTGATTCTTTCCGGTTGACGATTTCTGTTTCCTGTTTTTTCTCGACTCTGGAATAGGTTCCGAAGAGGGGAAGTTCCATCTGACTTCCAAGTTCATCGGAAGCACGGTCGGAAAGTGTTTTTTCAAACACCGTTTTCAATTCGTCCAGTTTCAGCTTCCGGAAAGCCTTTCTGCCCTCCGCCGGATAGGATTCAGGCAGAAAATCCAATAGTTTTCGGAAGTCCTTCTTTTGAAATTTTGAGAAATTCAGTTCCCCGCCGGATGCCTGATATTTTCCGATGATGAGCTGGGCAGCATCATACTTCCAGAAATCTTCTTCTTTCACTGCAGTTTGATTTTTGTGAAAGAGAATTTCCGGTTTTCCATCATCTGTGAAGCGGAGAAGATATTTTTCGCAAAGACCATCGGCGGTTTCCAAATTCAAAATCATGGAGTCTTCCGCATCATCCCAGCAGGTGAAAGCACTGCAGCGTTCCGCTTTTCCGGGCGGTATGATCTGCTGATCAAACAAAGAGATCCCATCGACAGAAATCTGGAAAGGTTCCGGATTGGATGCACTTTCCCATAATTCGTAGAAACGACGGGAACGGACAAGCTTGGAAGATGCCTTCCAGAGAGCTTGCCCTTCTTTAAAATATGATTGTATCTTCTCTGCTTCAGGACTCATCATGGTCTTGCAATATGTCAAGCGTTTGCAAGAGCCTGATCAAAGTCAGCCTTCAAGTCATCGATATGTTCCAGTCCGACAGAAAGTCTGACCAGGTCGGGAGAGACACCGGCTGCTGCAAGTTCCTTTTCGGAGAGCTGACGGTGTGTCATACTTGCAGGGTGCAGCACGCAGGTGCGGAGGTCTGCCACATGGACGCAGATCGCAGCCAGTTTGAGGCTGTTCATTGCGCGTTCACCGGCTTCTTTTCCGCCCTTGACACCGAAGCACATAACTCCGCTTGCGCCTTTGGGAAGATACTTCTGAGCCAGTTCATACTGATTGCTGGACTTCAAGCCGGGGTAGTTGACCCATGCAACTTTGGGATGTTTTTCCAGAAATTCAGCCATGGCAAGAGCATTTTCGCAGTGACGTTCCATACGGACATGGAGCGTTTCGCATCCCAGCATGGAGAGGAAACCGTTGAAGGGCATCATGGGAGTTCCCATGTCGCGAATCCACTGAACACGGAGTTTTGTGGAGTAGGGTGCTGCTGCAAAATCTTTTGTATAAATCAAGCCATGATAGCTTTCATCGGGTTCGGTGAATTCCGGGAATTTTCCGTTTGTCCAGTCAAAACCGCCTTTTTCCACAACGATACCGCCGACACTTGTTGCGTGACCGTCAATATATTTTGTGGTGGAGTGGGTGACGATATCAGCGCCCCACTTGAACGGATTGCAGAGGAACGGGGTGGGGAAGGTGTTGTCAACAACCAGCGGAAGTCCATTGGCATGAGCAGCTTTTGCAAACTTTTCGATGTCAAGAACGATCAGGGCGGGGTTTGCAAGAGTTTCAGCAAAAATAGCTTTGGTATTGGGCTGGATCGCAGCCTGAATTTCTTCTTCGCTTGCTTCCGGAGAAATCATCGTGAAGAGAATACCGGTCTTTTTCAAGGTGTTTGTGAACAGAGAAACTGTTCCGCCGTAAAGACTGGAAACTGCAACGACATGGTCGCCGGTACGGGCAATATTCATCAGAGCAAGAGCATTGGCTGTCTGACCGGAGGATGTTGCAACTGCAGCAACACCGCCTTCCATTGCGGCAATTTTCTTTTCAAAAGCATCAACTGTGGGGTTGGCAAGACGGGTGTAGAAAAATCCGGCAGCCTTGAGGTCAAAAAGATCTGCCACACTCTGGACATCATCGTATTTATAGGTTGTAGATTGAGTGATGGGAACGATGCGGGCACCGCCGTTTTCAGGTGTGTAACCGGCTTGTACAGCAATTGTTTCAAGTTTCCAGTTTTCCATAATTTTTTTCCTTTGCTGAAATGATGAACAGGAGAGAACTGTTTCTGTCCTCTCCTGCAGTTACTTATAATGTATCACAAGTTTTTAAATTTTCAACCCCGATCAAAGAAGATCGTCCTGCTTTACGACTTTCGGAACAGGATATTCTTTTTCTTCAGTGAATTTCACTCCGGAGCGTTCAATGATCAGCCTGACCAGAGTCGGAATCGGAATCGTTGTGACGATGGAAAGAACAATGATCGCATTGAAGAAGTTATCATCAAGCATACCAAGGTCTTTTCCCACTGCGGCAGCGGCAAGCGTTGCAGAGAGTTGAGGAACAGTCATCAACCCGGCGCAGAGTCCCTGCCGGTTTCCGAAACCGCTCAACCGCATAGCGATCCAGCCGGATCCGATTTTGCTGACGATCAGACCGATCACAGTGAACAGGATGATATAAATATTTTCAACCTGAGCAAATGCTCTGAAGTTGGAGTCCATACCGATGGAGATGAAGAGGAATGGAATGAGAAGACCGTAGCCGATACTTTCAAAACGGGCAAGCAGCGGAATATCACCTTCTGTATGTTTGACCAGCCGGGCAAGTGCAAGTCCTGCAATGAAAGCACCCACAACCATATTGATCCCGAGAAATTCCCCGACAAGAACAGTAATCATGATCACAAAAAGAATCACCGGAACCATTGCTTCTTCACTTGGACGGAAATGTTTCAGCATAAACTTTCCGAACTGGGAAACAAGAAAGACTGAAACAGCCAGATAGACAAGAACGATCAGAAGGAAGATGACCGTGAAGTAAGAACCGAACACGGAAGGATCGATATAGTCAAAAACAGAGAGTGTCTTTTTTGCCGCAGAAGCTGCCGCAGCAGAATCCATTTTCTTGATCTGCACGCTGACTGCAAGCAGAATGATACTGGCGATATCTGTAATAACGGTTGAGATCAGAACTGCTGCTCCGAAACGGCTCTTTGTCAGTTTCAGTTCACGGATGACCGGGAACACGATCCCGACAGAGTGAGAGGCAAACAGAGAGGCGTAGAGCAGTTTTCCTGCGAAGTCTTCAGATCTGAAATATTGATAAATCAGGTAACCGCTGATTGCCGGGAGCAGGAATGTGAGAATACTGAGCATGATCACAGGCTTTTTCGCTTCGCGGATCATTTTGAAATCTGCCTCCATCCCGGCTTGTGCCATCAGGAAGACCAACCCAAGAGAGCCGAGGGAGCCGACGAAGGTCGTAAAGTAGTCCTGGCACGCTTTCGGATCTCCTCCCAAAAAGCTGACTCCTCTTGTGATCATTCCAATCAGATCCAGCCCATTGGGGCCGATGATCATACCTACGATAAGAAGAGCAATCACTCCCGGGACTTTTATCTTCCGGAACAGGAAGGGGGCAATCCCCATAATTGCGATGAAACAGATAAAGAGAAGAAGAAAGGTGTCTTTGTTCATGGTGCTTTTACCTCCTTGAAATTGAAAAACCGTTGCAATGTAACATAGCAATCGTCAGTTTGCAAGTAAAATAATAAAAAAAAGTGAAATAATTTTATAAATTTTATTTAATCATTTGAGCCATTAAGTATTAATGTACTGTTTTTTGGGGACCATCGGAAAGATTTTTTCAGCCGCAGATTTTGTAAAAACAGAAAAAAAGAAATTTTTTTGCAGAGAATTGCATTTTTTTTGTCTGAATGATTTGAAAAAATTACGAATGGTGCTATATTTATCGTTTAATAATGGTTTGCATACCATTGTTCTTGAAAAATGATTGATATCAACAACAACGATAGGAGTTAAAAATGGGCGTACCTAAGAGAAAAGTTTCCAAGATGAAGAAACGTCAGCGCATGGCTGCAAACGCATTTGGCGGCATCCAGGCAACATTCTGTGCAAATTGCGGCGAACCCGCAGCACCTCACAATGTCTGCAAACATTGCGGAACCTACAATAAGAAACAGGTTCTTACGACTGAAGCCAAGTAAGTTTTCCGGAAACTGCGGTTATGAGAATTGCTGTTGATGCAATGGGGGGTGACTACACCCCCGGAATCATGATTGAAGCCGTTCAGATGGCACTTGCTGAGATCCCGGACTTGGAAGTTCTCCTTGTCGGGCATACTGGTAAGCTTGCTTATTATCTTGAACGGTATCATCTTGCTCCATCCAAACGGTTGGAGCTGGTTCATGCAGCTACAGTGGTGGAAATGAGTGAACCTTCCACAACTTCTCTCCGTGCGAAAAAGGATTCTTCTATAACTGTCTGCGCAGATTTGGTGAAAGCCGGTCGCGCAGCAGCAGTTGTATCAGTCGGGCATACAGGTGCCGCAGTTGCAGCAACAAAGGTTCGACTCAGGACGCTGCCCGGTGTGGATCGTCCTGCACTGGCGACCTTGATGCCTTCTATCACCCCCTCTGGAAAAGCCATTGTGGTTGATGTGGGCGCAAACACTGAATGCACTCCTGCCAACCTTGCGCAGTTTGCAATCATGGGGGAACTTTATTCTCAGCTGATGTTGAAAATTGAACGTCCCCGTGTCGGATTGCTTTCTGTTGGCGGTGAAGATGCAAAAGGGAACGATCTGACAAAGAATGCGTTCCAGATCCTTTCCAAGATGCCGATCAACTTTATCGGTAATGTGGAAGGACATGATATTTTTAATGGTCATTGCGACGTGATCGTCTGCGATGGCTTTGTTGGTAATGTGATGTTGAAATCCTGTGAAGGGCTTGCCCGTGCAACTTTTCACTGGATGAAACAGGCGTTCAAGAAAAATGCTGTCCGTTTCACGGGCGCGCTGCTGGCGAAAGATGCGTTTCAGGATCTGAAACAGATTTCTGACTCCGAAGAGTTCGGCGGAGCACCTCTGATGGGAATCAAGGGAGTCTGTATTATCGGACATGGAGCTTCTTCTCCCAAGGCAGCTAAGAATGCGATCCGGGTGGCGGATACATTCCTGAAACTCGGTTTGAATGATAAGATCGTTCAACGTGTGAACGAATGCGGTGTCAATACACCAAACGGGGCTCTGTTGGCAGAGTCTGCTGATAAGAAATAAGAACAATCATCTCTTCTGAAGGAGTTACAATAATGGGTATTACGATTCGGGGAACCGGAAGATTTGTTCCGGAAAAAGTCCTTACCAATGCTGATCTGGAAAAGATGGTTGAAACCAGTGATGAGTGGATCACCACCCGTACCGGAATTCGGGAACGGCATCTTGCTGCAGCAGATGTGGCAACAAGTGATCTTGCTTATGAAGCCGCAAAACAGGCTCTTGATATGGCTGGAATCAAGCCGGAAGAATTGGATTTGATCACAGTCGCAACTGTTACGCCTGACATGGGATTCCCCAATACGGCTGCTCTCGTACAGAAAAAACTCAAGGCTCAGAAATGTGTCTGTTTTGATTTGGAAGCTGCATGCTCCGGCTTGCTCTATTCCATCGAAGTCGCTCATTCTCTCCTTGTCGCAAATAAAAAATACCGTAAAGCTCTCGTGATCGGAGCTGAAAAACTTTCCTCTATTGTTGACTGGACCGACCGCGGAACCTGTGTTCTGTTTGGTGATGGTGCCGCCGCTCTTGTCCTGGAAAGTTCTGATGATATCGAAGGTGATTTCTATATCGCAGGCAAACTTGCCGCAGATGGGAATTACGATAATATTCTCCGTCTTCCTGCCGGAGGCAGTGCAATGCCCGCAAGTCACGAAACCGTTGATCAGCATCTCCATTGCATCAAGATGGCTGGACAGGAAACGTTCAAACTGGC
>SUVT01000136.1 GCA_015061845.1 Lentisphaerota bacterium | reverse complement strand
ACATGACAAAGTTCGATGCTGTCGGCACCGGACTCAAAGCAAGATCTTTGGAACAGGCAGCTGCTGATTATGTTGCAGTCCTGAAAGCCGGTCTTGAAAAATATGGAGATCTTCAGTGATCCGGTTCTGTTCCATACTGCTGATGCTTTTTCTGTTTACAGCTTCCGGCTGCAGAACAACAGGCGGTCATGCCCATAATCTTACAGGGAAAGACACCGGCTCAACTTTATATCTGAAACAGGGCGATTCCATCCGTGTTGAATTACAGAGCAATCCCTCTACAGGATATATTTGGAATGTGGATGGCAAACCGGATTCCGATGTGATCCGGCTGGTACTCCGGCAGTTTGTTGCACAGGATAAAGAGAAAAATATTACCGGAGCTCCCCGTCAGGAGGAGTTTATTTATAAGGCTGTCGGTGTTGGCGAAACCGGAATCCGATTGAGTCTGAAACGCCCCTGGGAAAGGACTCAACCCCGGGAAACATTTCAGGTTAGGATCGTCATAAAACCGGAAGTTTCATTTCTTGACCGGTTTGACAGAAGAAATGCGCCTTTACGGAGAGTGGATTCCAAGGGACGGGTCGCACCGCCATTGAATGAAAGTAATCGCAGATGATATACGACGAAAAGAAAAAATTCAATAAAACCTGGGTGGTATTTGCAGCAGCTTTGCTGGCAGTGCTTTTTGTTCCATGTTTTCTTGAAATGCAGGAACTTATTTCAGAAGAAGGCTTCTATCTGGCAGCAGTCCGGGAAATGGATCAATATCCACCATTGATGAGAATACAAGGAGATATCGGATATGGCGGGTTCCCGTTTTATCCCCTGTTAGTTCGTGGGCTGGTGAACCTTGGTGTTCCAATGATCATTGCACTGCGTTTGATCCCCTGTATTTGTCTCTTTATAGTAGCCGGGATCGTTTTTCTGACTGCCTGGAAAGCGAAAGACCTGACCGCCGGGATCGTTGGTGTATCCGTTGTAATGATCAACCTTCTCTCTATTGAGAAATTTACCGATGGCAGTCCGGTGCTGCTTGGAACGCTTGGAGTATTCTCTGCTTGGATGGTTTGGTATGCTTTGGGAACATGGCGGGGACAGTGGAAACTTGTCTGGATCCTGACATTTCTCATTGCCGGTTTTACTTTCTACACAATTGGATTCACTGGACTGGTTTTGATCATATTTCCGATGCTGTTCCACAGACGGCCCCTGACGGTTTGGACGAAGCCCCGGGGACAGGCATTCTTTATCGGGTTGGCAATTCTGGTTATATTTATTTTGTTCTGGGGACTTCCCCGCTGGATTCTGATTGAAGAGCCTGCCTGGGAACGTACAACGGTCACATTGCCGACATGGGGTGAATATTTCCTTCATTTGTTGACTTTTCCTCTGGATGCAGCAGTGCGTTTCCTTCCGTGGACACTCTTTGTCTGGGCACCGTTCTGTCCTGCAATCGTTCCGTTGGATGAAAATCCCCTGTTGTCCCGTTATCTCCGGACACTTTTTCTCGGAACATTTGTGCTTCTCTGGTTTTCACCATTGACCCAAAGCAAGGATATCTTTTTCCTGATCCCGCCTCTGGCTGTACTTGTTGCGCTGAATTACTGGATCGTTGTTCGCAGATACGGCTGGCGGTTGTTGAAGCTTTTTAATCTGCTTGCGATACTGCTTCTTCTGGTTTGTGTTGCTTTGTTTGTTTATCTTGTCTTGCCAAGAGAGATGCTGCCGTCAATCATTTCGGATGTTTTCAACAATATGAGGTATTCCCCCTATTGGAAACTTGGTGTTGTCGGTTCAGCTGTCGGAGGCTTATTTGCTTTGGCAGCGATAGTTTTGTGTGTTTACGGGGCGAGAATCTGGCTGGTAATCATTGTGCTTTCCTGTTCTCTGATTCTGCCATACAGAACAGTTATTCTGCCATATCAGAATCTGGAACGGCAGAGAGAGGAAGTCGGTCAAAGGTTCCGCCGATCCATTCCGGCAGGAGAGAACCCGGATGTCGTTTACAAAATGTATAACGTCCCGCCCTGCTACAGTGAAATGCATTATTTTGATATAAAGCTGAAAACAATAGAATCAGCAAAAGAACTTCCGGAAGATAGATCCGTGGTATATGTTTTTTCCCGGGTTGTGCCTTCCGCTCCGGATCGGGCATGGGAACGTGTTTCTTCTATGTTCTACCGGAATAATAAGATTGAACTTTGGCGTGGAAAATTGAAAACGGAGGAAGATTATGAATAACAAACCGTGGCTCTGTATGGCGACTGTGAAAGAGCTGGAACAGTTTGCCAAAAAAGCAGGAATTCCATCTTATCGGGCTGGACAGATTGAAAACTGGCTTTCCAAACGACTGACCTCTGATTTGGAAAAGATGAAGAATATTCCCAAAGATCTGAAAGCACAACTTGCCGAAAACTTCCGTTGTCATGAAGTTACGACTGAACAGGTCTTTACAGCTCCGGACGGCTTGAGAAAGTTGTTGTTGAAACTTTCAGATGGAGAGACAATTGAATGTGCGATCATTCCCGCAGAAGATAAACGGTTCACATTCTGTCTCAGTACCCAGGTCGGCTGTCCCGTTCATTGTGCATTCTGTGCCAGCGGTGCATCCGGATTTGTCCGGAATCTGGAAGACGGCGAAATCGTGGAGCAGTTCTTTGCCGCATGTGATGAGCTGGGAAGATTGCCGGATAATGTTGTTATCATGGGAATCGGCGAACCTCTGCTTAACTGTGATAATCTGATTTCTGCATTGGAACGGATCTGCGACCCCGACCGCATTGCTCTTGCAGCAAGACGTGTTACGATTTCAACAAGCGGTTGGACTCCCGGAATCAAGCAGCTGGCAAAACATGGAAGACAGTGGAACCTGGCTGTTTCTCTTCATGCTCCGGATGACAAGACAAGATCTCTTCTGATTCCGACACGTTTCCGTCGGGATATCCGGGAGATCCTTCAGGCTTGTGCAATGCACCGTGCAGCAACAACGCGAATGCTGACCTTTGAATATGTAATGTTGGAAAACATCAATGACTCTGTTGAACAGGCTGCTCGCCTTGGAGAGTTGGCGAAGGAAGCTCATGCGAAAGTCAACCTGATTCCTTATAACAAGGCAAACGGAGCATTCACCCGCCCTGCCCCTGATGTGATCAAACGGTTTGAAAACCGCCTCAAGACTGTCGGAGTGCAGGTCACTGTCCGTGTCGAAAAAGGTTCTGAAACAACCGGTGCTTGCGGACAGTTGCGTGCTTCTGCACTTAAAAAACAACAGGAGAAACCATCATGATAAAAAAAATCCTTCTTCCCTCGCTTGCACTTGTCCTGTTTACCGGATGTCTTTCTACAGCAGAAAAGAAAGCCATTGAACAAAATAACAGGAGAATGATCAATTCCATACAGTATCCAGCGACTGCCCGCTTGAAATATACTCTTGACCGTGGTGCTGATCCGAATCTGAAAGATCAGTTTGGCGTTCCTGTCCTCTTCAGAGCTATTGCAGCGAAGAAGATGGAACATGCAAAAATGCTGCTTGATCGCGGAGCTGATATCCATGCAGTCGATCAGGATGGGGAAACCGTACTCTATGCTGCAGTTGCAACCAATGATATCAAGATCGTTGATGCGCTGATAAAAAAAGGTGTTTCCGTCAACGTCAGCAATAAAATCGGAAAAACTCCGGCAATGGAAGCCGCCAGACTCGGTTATTTTGAAATGCTGAAATTCCTGATAGATAAAGGCGCAGATATCAATGCCGTCGATGATAATACAGCTTCTCTTGCAGCCTACGCCGCCGCAGCAGATAAAAACGCTGTAAAAATATTAAAATATCTGAAATCCAAGGGAATCAAAGTAGATCTCAACAACACTTCTCTTTATGGATCTCCATTTCTCCGGGCATTATTCTACAATCGGGTCGATACAGCTGTCACTCTGCTGTCTGAAATGCAGAATTTGGATACTGATGACCGTATGAAGCAGATAGGAAAACTTGCGGCTTACTATGCGATCTCCCACAATGAGATCGGTTTACTGAAAGCTCTGATTCAAAAGAAACTTGTACTCAACTACAATGAACCTCTTTATTACAAAATCGTCAATCAGTTCAAAGTCGATGGGATTTATAAACTTGCAGCGCGTAACGATGTCATTGATAAACGTTACACTCCGCTGATGTATGCCTGTATTTTCGGCAGAACTGCCATGGTTCAACTTTTGATTGATTCCGGTGCAAATCCCGTTATTGAAAATAATGAGGGCAGAATAGCCCAGGATTACGCAAAAGATAATGCAACTGCCCGTTTGATCGAAAAGAAAACCAAGGAATGGCAATCAAAATATCTTGGTAAAAAGAAGACTCAAAAAGGTCTGATCATAGATAGAAACAATAACGTGAAACGGGCTACTGTTTTAGGTATGTAATACTGCCTGACAGCAGATATAAAAAAAAGACTGTTGTTCAAACAGTCTTTTTTTTTGCAGTATAAAACTTCTGAAAGAAGAATTTACTCTTCCTGAATGGATTCACCAGATTCTATTGCTTTGATTTTAGCTGAGAGAACAGCCAAACCACCGGCGATCACTTCGCGTTGAACGACAACCCCATCGGGAACTTGCAGACAGATATTGGCAAAGTTCCAGAGATAACGGACACCGAGAGCCACGAGTGCATCTGCAGTCTTTTGTGCTGCAACGCTGGAAACACAGATGATCCCGATTTTCGGCGGGTGGTTTTTCAGCCTGCGTTCCAATGTTTCCATATCGAACACTTCATGCCCATGGATTTCACGCCCGATTTTGTGCGGATCAGAATCAAAAACAGATTCAATGCGCAAATTATAATCAATAAAATCGGAATATCCGAGGAGCGCGGACCCCAAAGCCCCTGCCCCGATCAGAGTGGCAGATGTCTTTTTGTCCCAACCGATATAAACCAGAATGGCATCGATCAGCTCATTGATCAAATAACCGTAACCGCGATGACCTTTTAATCCGGTTGCAGCAATATCCTTGCGGGTAACGATCGGTTCGATTCCCATATATTGAGCCAGATCTGTACATGAGACAGAAGTTGCCCCATCCATACGCATCTGAAAGAGTTTGTGCAGATAACTGGGCATTCTGCGCATGGTTGGCGTATTCTGAATTTTCATTTCAGTATAATCCTTTAACTGGTTTATATATACCGGAAACGTTTTATTTATTGCAAAACTGCGATCAGATTTATTTCAGAATTTCCGTGCTTGCACTAAACAAACTGTTTCCGAAAAGTTTACATGCAATACTCTACTTCCATTTTATGAAAAAGTCAAATGTTTTTTCTGAAAAAAATGATTCAAAACATTAAAAATAAAGAAAAAAGTTATTTTAATTTACGGCAAATGACTTTACGCCATTCTGTGAGTTTTGTCCAATAGGTTTCCGGAATATCCGGAGGCAACTCTTCTCCATTTCCAACCAGCGTCAGAAGATCATTCAGAAAATCCCCTGCCCTGCCTTCCTGCAGCGGAAGTTCTCCTGATTCATGGAGGAGTGTCAGATAAACCAAAGATAAATATGGTTCCGGTTTCTTCCCGTGCTGAATGGAACGGAGATACAGCTGCAAACTCCGGTACGTTTCCGGAATTGCAATCATCGGAGATGTGTTCGTCAGAAGCATTGCTGCAAGCTCACATGCCGCAAGATAACCGGGGATGTTTTCTGCAATGGAATCATGATTTTCAACAAGTTCCAATTTTCCGGCAGTAAGAAGTCCGCTCAGATCTTCTTTTTTTGTTTTGAATTCAATATGAAGTTCCCGGAAGAGTCCGGCAATCGAAAATTTTCCCGACTTCCCGGAGGAATATCCCCGCATAATAAAATCCAGTCTGCCAAATTCCGGAGAAATACCCGAAACGATCAGACTGGATTCTCTGAACGGTGTTTTTCTTAAAATGATGTAATCCGTTTCACTCATTGTTGAGCAGCATTTTTCTTTGCATCAAGGACACTGCGGATTTTGGCTGCCATATCTCTGATACGGTGCGGCTTTGGCAGAAATCCTGCAGCTCCGCTGTTCAGAAGATCGTCCACATCCTCCATGGAAACAAAACCGCTGGAGAGAAGAACACTGACATTCGGATCAATCTCTTTCAGTTTATGGAAGGTTGTATGACCGCCCTGTTTCGGCATGATCATATCAAGCAGAACCAAATCGATCTGACCGGGATTGTTTTCATAGATCTCAACTGCATCCAGACCATTTTCTGCAAGAAGAACAGAATACCCCAATTTCTGCAATGCTTCAATCAGAAAATCCCAAACCGTTTCCTGATCGTCAACAATCAGAATCGTTTCAGTTCCCCCTTGAATCTGTAAGCGTCTGTTTTCTTCCATTGTACACACCCCTTCTGTTAAAGTATGAAAAGCATTTCCCTGTACTTCGGTAAAGGCCAGAGATCATCGTCAACAAGTTTTTCCAATGCATCCACGTTGATGCGCATCCGGTGCATTTCATCCAGAATTTTTTCCGGTTTTCCGGAAGCCAACTCTTTTTCCAGACGGTTGGCAGATTTTTCGATCACATCTGCAATCTCCCCGATCCGGTTCGCCATCGAGATGATAGTGTTCTTTCCGGACTTCAAGCCGACAGCGTTCATGTTATTGATGGAAGCCGCCAAAGTTCCTAGCTGTTTGGATGCCGCAGGGAGAAACAGGGTCCTTGCCAGATTCAGGGAGAGTTCCCCTTCGATCTTGATTTTCCGGCTGTACTCTTCCACAAAAACA
>SUVT01000135.1 GCA_015061845.1 Lentisphaerota bacterium | reverse complement strand
AGGCTTACGGTTTCAGAGATCGTGAGTATTTCAAATTGAAAATCTATCAACTGCCGGAAATTTCGAGCGAGAAATTATTATGACTTCTGTCATAAACCGTCGAAGAGGCAAAAAATGGCATCCCCAACGGGATTCGAACCCGTGTTACCAGGATGAGAACCTGGTGTCCTGGGCCTCTAGACGATGGGGACCCGGAAATCAAATCAAAAAAAAGATCACCGTTCAGGTGATCTTTGAAAGCCAAAGTGGCGTCCCCACGGGGATTCGAACCCCGGTTACCAGGATGAAAACCTGGTGTCCTAGGCCTCTAGACGATGGGGACATCGTTTATCGGTATGTCATTAATATATCACACTCTTTGAAAAATGCAAGTAACTTTTTAAAATTATTTGATAATTTTTTGCACATTTCTGAAAAAAGGTGACTCGGCAGTACCTAAAATCATGAAAATAACCGATTCCGTCGCCATGACATTGACTCCTTTTGAACGGAGAAAATCAAGGGCAAGCAGTTTGTCATTCTCTTTTCTGGATGAAACAGCATCGGCAGCAAGATAGACATTGAAACCGCGTTCCGCTGCATCCAGAGCGGTCTGAAGCACACAAATGTGAGATTCGATCCCGGCAATCACAAGATTTTTGCATCCGCTTTCCGCAATGGCTTTCCGGAACTCTTCAGAACCGAAACAGGAGAATGAGAGCTTGGAGATCTTCTGAGTCGTTTCTGTGAAATACTCCGGCAGCGGCGCAACGGTGGAACCCAGCTTCAGCGGATTCTGTTCTGTGACAACCACTTTTACCCCCATCTCTTTTGCCGCAGCCATCAATTTGGCAGAGGCGGCAAGACATTCATCAAAAGCGTTGATGGCAGGCGCAAATTTTTCCTGCATATCGATCATACAAAGAACTGTTTCTTCAGCAGCAATGGTCATGGTAAATCTTCCTTCTGTTGAGGCAATTTCAAAAGTCTTCAAAAATGTCAGAAAATTCTTGTTGCGATCTGCAAATGGAGCGTTTTCGGTGGTTACCCTGTGGGTAGCCACGCTCAAACTACCATTTCCAACTCATCAACAATCTTTTTTCAGCCAAATTTTGCCGGACTTTTAAAATTACCTCTGTTATAAAGTTTCAGAAAACGCACCGTCACCGATCCCGCAAAGGATGGTTTCAATGGTTTTTCCGGTTTTTGCGTGATAGGCTTCTGCCAGACGGACAGCGTAGGTTTCAGCATCCTCTTCTTTGACCAGATGGATACTGATCCCGCCGAATCCGCCGCCGCTCAAGCGGGCTCCTGCACAGCCGGGGATATTGTGGGCAAGTTCCACAAGAACATCCAGTTCATCGCAGCTGTTTTCAAAGAAATCACGGGAGCTTTCATGGCTTTCAAAGAGAAGTTTGCCGAAGGCTTCCACATTGTTTTCTGCCAGCAGAGCATCCGCTTTCCAGACCCGTTCATCTTCCCCGACAACATGTTTTGCACGGCGGTAGTCGATGATATCAAGATCCTCTTTACAGGATTCCAGCATGGCAGAATCCACATCACGGAGAGCCGTGATTTCCGGATACTTCTGTTTGATCACAGCAGCGGCGCGTTCACAGCTTTCCCGGCGCAGGTTATAATCCGATTCCACCAGATTGTGTTTGACAAGAGTATTTGCCACAAGGATCTTCCATCCGGAGGGCATGGGAACGTTTTTCAGAACTTCCACGGAACGGAAGTCGCAGAGGATCAGAGAATCTTTCTTTCCGTAGAGAGAGCTGAACTGATCCAGAAGTCCGGTTTTCAGTCCGAGATAGACATTTTCCACGGACTGACCGACTCTTGCCCAGTCAGGCAGGGGAAGTTCGATTCCGGCAAGCTCTTTGAGAGCCATGCAGAACGCCATTTCCAATGCGGCGGAGCTGCTCATTCCGGCAGAGAGGGGAACGGTGCTTTTGAAAAGAAGATCAAAGGCGGGGAATTCGATTTTTCTGCGGCGGAGTTCAACGAGAACCCCTTTCAGATAGTTGGTCCAGTCGCCCCGCTTCGGATTATCAAGATCATCAAGATCAATGGTAAACTCCCCATCCAGAGGCGGGTTGACGATGCGGCAGATCCTGCCATCACGTTTTGCCATGACCATCTGAGTTGCCTGTCCAACGGCGGCACTCAGCACAAATCCCTGATTGTAATCAGTGTGGTTTCCCAGGATTTCCAATCTTCCGGGTGCGCGTGAGAAAACTTCCGGAGCATAGCCGAAATGTTCCGTAAAGAGCTGAATCAATTCCTGTTTCATAAAACAAATCCTATCTTGTTAAAACGTTTGCAGTATATATAATATATTACGCCTGCATGCGTTTTACAAGGTAGGGAATTGCTTTTTCGAATTCTACTGCGTAATTTACGTGATCCGGATCTTTCAGAGTGATGTCCATGCACTCAACGGTATAATCTGCCGCGATCTTGAGAGATTCAAACAGGGATCTGCCCTGAACATAAGCACCTGTCATAGTGCTTGCAAAGACATCTCCTGTGCCGTGGAAAGAGGCATCCAAACGCTTGTGGAAATAGCTGAAATATTCATCTTTGACGGCATTATAGCCATAAAATCCAAGCTGTCCGGGTTCAAAACTGATTCCTGTGAGGACAACATTTTTTGCACCGAGTCCGGCAAGACGTTTCAGGAGACCTTTCACCCAGGCTTCATCATAGCCGGAACCGCAGTAAGGTTCTTCCAGCATGTAAGCTGCTTCCGTGAGGTTGGGCACGATCACATCGGCTTTACCGCAGAGTTTTCCCATCGCCACAGCAAATTCGGGAGTGAATCCGGGATAAAGTTTTCCATTGTCAGCCATAACGGGGTCGATGATCACGGCAGTGGAATCCGTCTTAAAGGTATCAATAAACTCAGAAACGAGCTGGAGCTGTTCAAAAGAGCCGAGATAACCGGTGTAGATGGCATCGAACTTGAAATTTTCTTTTTTCCAGTGTTCGACGATTGCGGAGATATCGCTTGTCAGATCGCGGAAAGTGAATCCCTGGAACATGGTATGAGTGGAAAGCACGGCGGTGGGAATGACTGCACATTCAGAGCCCATGACGGAAATAATCGGCAGCGCAACGGTCGCAGAACATTTGCCGATACAGGAAACATCCTGAATAGTAACTACTCTCTTCATCTTTTATCCTCCTGATATGTAAATGTTGTTCACATAATATAACTCTTTTGAGTGTAATATTCAAGAATAAAAAATGTATGCAATACAATAAAAAACACACCCGGAAAAATTCAGGGTGTGTTTATAATGTCCGGTTCAAACGATTGGATTTTTACTTATCGTCGAAATCATCCATGTCTTCGAAGCCTTCATCGTCGAAATCATCGCCGTCGAGTTCATCACCGAATTCATCATATTCGGAATCGTCTTCAGAGTCGGTGACAACCATGCTGGGGGAGATGAAAGCACCGCATTCGGGGCAGCAGCCATCTTCGGCTTCCAGTTGAGCTTCATTGATTTCAATGTCGCAATAGGGACAATACATAACCATACACAAATTCTCCTTCAATTTACCGGTTATTGCCTTTCATGCGGAATTATAAAGACTAAATATGAAAAAGTCAATAGCAGAATTTAAAAAAAACGGCTTTTTTTTCACTTTTTTTCCACTTTTTCACGAAAAAACGTTTTTTTTTGAAAAATATGATTGCTTTTTACCCGTTAGAGAATTATATTCCCGATGCAAACTGATTTTAAATTTTTACTGAAAGCAAACATAAATGGAGATTTTGAAGGATGAAACAAAAATTACTCTTGCTTGCAGCCGTTATTTTTGGTGTTCTGGCTTTTATTCTGACATTTCAGCAGATCAACAGTGAACGGGCGAAGATCCGTTCCACCATGCAGGAAGTTGCATTGCTGGAAGTAAAGGAAGATATTGCAGAAGGGGATGAGATCACCGAAGAGATGATCGTTGTCAAAAAATATCAGCGGGCAAAGAGTCAGCTTGTGAATAACCGTGAAGTTACAGCCGATCAGAAAAATCTGGTGATCGGAAGAAAAGCACAGTTCCCCATCAGCAAAGGTTCCATTCTCCAGTGGAACGATTTGCAGGCAACCATGTCTGCAGGAAGAGAAGGGGCAAATGCAGTGATCCGTCCGGGATATCGTGCAGTTTCCATTCCGGTCGACCAGACGGCTTCTGTTTCCGGATTGGTTCAGCCGAACAACTACGTCGACCTGATCGGAACTTTCAAGTTCCCTGCCAACCGCGGAGATGCTTCTCTGGACACCATTACTTTGACAGTTCTGCAGTATGTAAAAGTGCTTGCGACCGGAAACGATTATGGTATCCGGGCACCCGGACAGGGTGCCGTCCGCAGTTACTCAACAGTTACTCTTGAGGTAACTCCGGAAGAAGCTGAAATGCTTGTCTTTGCCTCCCAGAAAGGATATCTCCAGCTGAGTCTCCGCAATCATGAAGATGCGGCTCAGGTTGAAAAGACTCAGAGCGTGAACTGGAAATATCTCTATGAAAATATCGAAAAATACAACAAAAAACGTCTGGAACGCAATATGTCAGGAAGGAACTGATCTATGCCTGATGTCGTAATCTCTCTTCCCGGGTATGAGAAGACAGTTCTCTCGTTATATCCCGGTGTTTACAGGGTCGGTTCAAGCCCTGCCTCTCATATTGCATTGACAGAGGAGAGTATCCAGCCCAGACATTGCCGTTTGGAAGTTTCTGAAAAGGGGATCAAGGTTTTTGATCTTTGCAATGCGACTCTGCTGAACGGAAAAAATGTCAGTGATGTGGGGGTCGATTTCATGCCCGGAGATCTGCTTGAGATCGGGAATGGAAAAGTCTATTACAATGGATATGAACCGCAGAAAGCTCCGGCGGCGGTTCCTGTTCCGCCGAAGCCTGTCCTTCCGAAAGCAACCCCTGTACAAACAGCTTCACCGAAAGTCAAAAAAGATGAAAATTCCATTCCTGTTCTGGAGATTTCAGGGATCCCTCCGGCGGCACGGGCAGTTGTGCAGGAAATCAAACGTCTTGCCCATGTGGAACTTCTGAAACGGCTGAACCTGAAACGTCTTGCTCTTTCCGGAACGGCACAGGATGTGCTGGAAGAACAGGCAAAGCAGACGATCCACGAGATCATGCAGGCGTTGAGTGTTCCGCTTCCCCGCGGGGTTACACGCGAAAAAATCGAACATGAGTTGATCCATGAAGCTATCGGGCTCGGTCCGTTGGAAGATTTGATCAAACGTGATGATATTTCTGAAATCATGGTGAACGGACCGGATCAGGTCTATGTGGAACATAAAGGGGTTCTTTACCGGACGGATATGGCGTTCGCCGATGACCAGCAGGTTATTTCTGCGATCGAACGTATTGTTTCTCCTTTGGGGAGACGTATTGATGAAAGTTCCCCTATGGTGGATGCCCGTTTGAAAGATGGATCCCGTGTGAATGCGATCATTCCGCCGCTTTCTCTGGTCGGACCTTCCATCACGATCCGAAAGTTCTCCAAGACACCGCTTCAGATCGACAACCTGATTGCGTTCGGTTCTATTTCCCGGAACATGGCAACTTTCCTTGATCTTTGCGTGAAACTGCGGAAAAATATTATCATCTCCGGCGGTACCGGTTCAGGAAAAACGACTTTGCTGAATATTCTGAGTTCCTATCTTCCGGATACGGACCGTATTATTACGATCGAAGATGCTGCGGAACTTCAGCTGCGGCAGGATCATGTGGTACGTTTGGAATCCCGTCCTCCCAATATTGAAGGCAAAGGGGAAATCACGATCCGTGACCTTGTCCGCAACTCCTTGCGTATGCGTCCTGACCGGATCGTGATCGGGGAGTGCCGCGGTGGAGAAGCTCTTGACATGCTTCAGGCAATGAACACCGGTCATGACGGCTCTCTGACAACGATTCACGCGAACTCACCCCGTGATGCTCTTGCCCGTTTGGAAACATTGGTTTTGATGGCTGGTTTTGATCTTCCGCTGCGGGCCATCCGGGAACAGATCGCCAGTGCGATTTCAATTATTGTGCAGATCACCCGTGAAAAGGATGGTACCCGTAAGGTGATCGATATCAGTGAAATTACCCGTATGGAAGGGGATATTATCACCATGCAGACTTTGTTTGAGTTCAAACAGGATGGCTGGTCCGATGATGGAAAAATCATTGGAAGATATGTCCCCTCCGGAAGTATGCCGTCATTTATGGAAGATATCAAACGATCCGGACTTCCCTTTGATCTGAATATCTTTTCAGAGGGACGGCAGGGATATAACGGAGGACTGTAAAAATGCCGGAACTGTTTCATAATTTGACTTTTCTTGCCGGACTTTGTTCTGCGGCTGCCGTGACATTTGCCTCTCTTGTTGTGATCAACTTCATGACAGAGACAAGTGCCAAATACAAGGAGCGATATATCCGTGAAACCGGGATCGAGTATGAAGATATTCTTCTTTCCATGCCTGCGGGACGGGTCTTTGACTTGAGTCTGGGCGTCTCTGCATTGGGAATGTTTCTCGGGATCCTTCTGATCTCCCTTGTGGCAGATTCTCCGGATATGCCGATGATCGTTCTGGTCGGAATTATCGGGGCAGTCGTCTGCTTCCCGATTCCTCGTGCCATCCTGAAACACATGAAGAAAAAACGCCTTCAGAAGTTCAACGAACAGCTGGAAGATGCGCTGTTGTCGATCAGCGGTTCTCTGAAAGCCGGGTTCAGTATTTTGCAGGCTCTGGATTTGATCGCATCGGAAAACCGTCCTCCGATCTCCTATGAATTTACTGTTCTGATGCAGGAATTGCGCCTTGGCGTTCCTTTTGAAGATGCTCTTGAAAAAATGTCAAAACGGGTTGG
>SUVT01000014.1 GCA_015061845.1 Lentisphaerota bacterium | reverse complement strand
AAGATTGTTGATGAGTTGGAAATGGTAGTTTGAGCGTGGCTACCCACAGGGTAACCACCGAAAACGCTCCATTTGCAGATCGCAACAAGAATTTTCTGCCATTTTTGAAGACTTTTGAAATTGCCTCCATTATAAAATTTTTATCGAAAATCACGCTTTATTGATTGCCTGATTGACCCGTTCCCGTAAGTTGAGAAGCCACTCGGCTGAACGGGGATATTGCTTCATCTTCAATTCGTAATCCAAGCCTTCATGGATCATATGCAGAACTTTTTCCCTGCCGATGAGAGATTCCAGTTTCTGCAAAGCGCAGAAATCCTGAAACGCTTCAAATGTTATCTCTCCACGAATGGAATCCACCGGACCTTTTTCGCCCGGATAAACCAGGTAAGCATCTCCGGAACAGAACGCCCGTCCGGAATCCGTGCAAGTGAACGGATCAATGTCCGTTTTCAGGGAAAATTGGGTGTACCAGAAATTATATCCCCAGTGCAGAAAGCCTTTGACACCGTAGCGGTACATCAGCACTCCCATGATCCGGTTCCGGTATGACGGGAAATTGAAAAAGCGGTTCGGCACATCTTTCTGCTGACTGATGCAGTAGTAGGTCCAAAGCGGATCGACTTTTGCGTCCACAAAATCTTCGATCATATTGTTCGCCGGGATCGGATGTTTTACGGTTCCATCGAGGTAAAAATCCACATGAGAGAGAGCATCGATGACCGGAAGATCCCCCACCAGGTCCCGGATGATTTTTGAACACGCTTTATAGTTTTCCAGATGTTCCGGAGACGGTTCATCGGAGATATGGAAATAACATTGTTCTGCAATCCCTTTTTCCTTGAGAAATGCCAGCAGCTGCGGATAAAGCGTTCTCAAAAAAGCCACATATTCCGCACTCAGGGAAGAGGTATGCCAGCCAAACATTTTTTCCATTTTTCCGGACACATTCACCATGATTTTCGGACAGCATTTTGCCCCCCACTGAGTGAACGGATGAGACATCTCAAAATATTTCACGCCGCACTTCAAAGCAAGATCAATCCAGCGTTCCAGACGGGTAAAATCAAAAGAAAAAACACCGTTTTCATATTCGATATCAAGCAGCTGAACCGTGGGGCGTTCTCCATCGACTTTTGTATCAAGGGGCGGTGTCCAAAGCGGAGTCAGCAGCATATTGATGCCGTGAGCTGTGAAATTCCGGAAATATTTCTCCAGTAAATACCAATGTTTTTCACTCCAGCAGGGAACTTTATAATGAGTATAGATGCAATCGGTGTGAAACCATTGAGTATGAATGAGTTTCTGTTCCGGCATGACTGCTGACAATATTTCTACGGGAAAAGAACAGACCTGTTTGACAGGCTCATTTTCCCACAGACTTTTTGCGCTGAGTTTCACAGTGCTATTCTTGATTCCGGGCATATCTTCGGGGGTAGTTCTTACCGTCACCCAAAGCGCGCGCCACTGATCAGGCGGCATCCGGAGGGGTTCTTTGACGGGCAGCAGTGGATCCGGATAAAGTCCCGGTGAATCCCTCAATACATCCGGCTCATTGGCAACGACAAATTCGGAGGGAGCGAGAGCCACTTCGCGGACTTCGACCTGTTCCGATTCTGTTTCCACTGTAAGCCAGATGGGAGAATCGCTGCGGTAAGCGATTTGAAAGGAGACAGTCTCCCCGCGTAATGCGGAAAGTTTTTTGATTTCACCTGTTATTTCTTTCTGATCCGGAAATATTTTTTCCAGAGAACTGACATATTTGAATTCAAAATTCATGTTAGAGTCTCCTCTTCTTTAAAATTTATTGTAATATATCCGGTCTTCAACAAAAATCAAACAGGAAATTACCAAAACACTTATTCTGAATGCTTATGCAGTGTTTTATTTTTCTCTAATGGCTGCTTGTCTACGAAAAAGGATATTGAAATTCTGTTATGTAATTCCGAAACCAGCCGACTTCAAAATTTTTCTTCCGGGAAAATCAAAAAATAAGCCCCGATAAAAGATTCCGTCGAACATAAACAGATTACTTTACCGGGAAATAGCGGAATTGCATTTTGACAGTGCGGCATTTCTTTTGAGTTCTGAAGGAGAGTCTCCGGAAAACCCGGTTCCCTAATGTATTTTCTTTAATCAAATCAACGGTACAAACAACCGGTTCAGAACACATGAGTTCCAGCACAATGGATTTTCCATTTTGTGTGATCCGGTAACGGGTTTCACCTGATTTCTGAATTTTTCCGGCAGTTATAACAGCTCCTTCAAAAATCTTTTCCTGTTCGAAGACGGCAGAATCTGTAACAGTAAATCTGCCGCCGTTGCTCCGTTCAAAAAGGAATTCCCGATCCAATTTCAGGATTCCGGAGATGTGGTTATACGGAGCGCGGAGATCCATTGCGACATAGAGTTTGTCAGCTGTAACATTCTGACGGAGAATTTTCGCGGAAGTTGCCTCCGGCGGAGCACTGTTTTTTCCTTTGAAACCGACTGCCGGCTCTCCGGACAAATGAGTTTGCTCCTGTCCGTCGATCCGGGGAACATTATGCCCGTAACTTCCGATCAGCCGGGATTCATAACGGCGATTGCTGAAGGTCCGTGCCGTATAAACTTCTGTTCCGGGATCAAGGACAAGTGAAATTCCATCGACAGAAACCACATAAGAGCCGACATCGTTATGATTATGAAACTCCCGGTTGTGTCCGCCTTTGAAAGAAACTCCCAGCCGGCATTCTGCATTCCCTCTTGCAACATAAACCTGGGCTTGATTGAAAATAGTGTTCTGTTCCGATACTGATTGATCAGCCGGGCGTTCATCCCGGGGGGAAAACAAAATGGAAATGAGTTGAGATAACTGTTTATTCTTATTCAGTGCGGTACGGGCAGAAAAACCATTCCGCTTCCCCAAAAGGATATCGCGCAGTTCCAGATAAAAGACTTTTTCTGCGTAACTGGAATCTGCATACATCGGATAACAGCCCGGAAAAATCCTGATCCGTTCCGGAAACATCGCAGCTCTTTCTGCCCGGGGATCAGCGGTCAGAAGATTCCTGCCGTTATACCGCTTTACCGTCTCTGCAAATTGCAGAAAATGACCGAACCCATAATACCAATAACTGATACCTTCTGAACAGTAACCGTCATTTCCGAAGCCTTGCAGAAAATGATTGTTTTTCCTGATTGCCAATTCCAACAGACGCTCTTTTCTCTGCTTTTCAATATCAAGCATCAGGAAAGTTCCCGTACAGCCGGCAATACATACTGCGTTCCAGTTATCGTTACGGTCCATCCAATCATAGACATAGTGCGTTCCTTCAAGAACCTGTTCCCACGGGATCACGATCCGGCGCAGAAGTTCTGCATTCAATCTTGCCGCCAGTCCCGGATCCATATCCGGACCGAGAACATGCAACAGCATTGCAAGCTCTCCGGAAATTATAGCGGCATTGATATCAATAACATCTGTTTTTCCGGTCTGACAATTCAATGGGACATAGTGAGCCGGTAAAACCCAGGTCGGCAAATCAAGAAGCATTCTGACTCTTGATTCGATCGGGGCAAGGTACTTTTTCTCTTTTGTTGCGCAATACACAACTGTCAAAGCACCGAAATCCTGAAGCACATTCAAACGTTTTTGATAACTCCGGCGATCTCCCTTGTTCCGGAAATCCATGTAATATGGAAAAGGATCTTCCAGCTTTTGTATCCGCTGATTTTCTGCCAGTTTTACCAGAAGATCCCACTGCGGATGGTTCTGCAACTTTTTCCAGGCATTACGATCTTTCACAGTCGGAATTGTATGTTCTGCGACCAAACCTGAGCTAAAAAGCAATAAGCTGAAAATAAAGATTCTTTTCAAAAAACACGTCATTGTACGAAGCCTTTCAGGATTTCAGCCCTCACACGTTCCGGTTCTTTCGGATCATGTGCATTTGTTACATAGATCCGTTCCAGATAAGCTCTTGCTTTTGCCGGATCCTTGACCAGAGAGATATACTTGATGTCTGTAACACCTTCCCGGATCGCCATATAGCGGATCGACGGAATGTAATGATCAAAGGATTTATAATAAATTCCCCCGCGAGTGGTCACTTTCCAGTCGGATGCACCAACGCCGCCATAGTTGTCAATAAACCAGAACATGTGAGCGGCATCCAGTTTGTAATAAGCAGCTGTCCACGGCAAGCGGCGGTAATACCGTGCAAGATGTTCTCTCATGGAGGTACTGCACATGTAATGACTGATCATGACTCCGCTCTTTTTATGATCCTCAAATACTTCTCTGTAGGGGGATTCAAAATATTGAGTTCCCCAGAGACACCAGCCGTCGATCACGCCTTTCATCGCTTTCACATTTGCAACTGACGGCTTCCAGTGAGCAAGAGTCACTGTCAAACGGACAGTCGGCTCAGCTTTTTTGGCGCGTTTATGACTGTCGAGGATTTCCGCCATCTGCTTATTCTGCGGTTCATCCCATGTTTCAATGATATAATCTTTGTCGGAAACGCCATTTTCATTCATAAGCTGTTTTACGCCCCGGATCCAATCCCCCCATGCTGATGCTCCGTACATCTGTTTGCAAACTCCATAAGCCCCGAAACCAATGAAAAAGGTGGGTTTGATCTTATATTTTTTCGCCCAATCAAGCTGCTGCCGGAGCAGTTTGACCAACAGCTGCGTCCGGGGATGATTCCGGTCAATTTCAATTTTTCCGGAAGCACCCTTTTTGAATTTGAATCCCCAGGGATCAAGCCCGAACTCACGGGAACCGCATTCCACCATTCCATAAAAGATTCCTTCAGCGGTCGCCCATTGGAAAAAGTTCATCGGAATCACGGGATCTTTGGGCAGAGTAACATTATGAACCGTCAGTGTAACAGGAATATCTTGCATCTCCCCGGTATATTTCCGGTTGTGATACTGATTATTGATCACGGTCCAGCTTGCAGGCTCGGAAAGAGGAATCACGCGCAATCTTCCGCTGTAAACCCCGGGCTTTACATCTGATGTATTGAAATCAAACCAGACGACACCTGCTTCGCGGGGCGGAACAGTTACAGTACAGGCTTCTCCGATTTTCGGGAGCGGATCAAAACGTAGACTTCCGGCATCGCTGTCGTTATCTTTGAACCGGACAGCATACCGCTGAGTGATTTTCTCTGCCGGAAAGCCAGCCAGCCCGAAAGAACCGTTGTATCTGTGTTCAGAGGTTTCCAGAATGACCCGGTAATCAGCCGGCTTGTCCGTCAGATTCATAATGGCAACCGGCAGAGCTTTCCGTTCATTGACCGCGGCAGAAAGATCAATTTTTTCAACGAGTTCAAAAACTTCTTCCGGAATAAACGGAACTGCAAAATTGCTTACCGGAGAAACCGGAGCAACTGCAAATTTCCGATTGGAAAGTTTTGCATATTTCTGTTTCAAACGGGCATTTTCTTCTTCAGCACAGGCTTTTTCATACGCCGCACGGTCAGGAATCGCAATTTTTTTCTCGAATTTCTTCTGAAACGCCGCAGAATAATCCCCCATCACAAGAACGCCGAAACGTTCCTGCTCATGAAAACTGTCTTTCAAAGGTGCCCAGGTCAAAAACTCCTTAGCTTTCAAACGCTGACGTCCGATGTTAAAAGAAATTGTATCGCCTTTTTCAAGTTTTCCGCCAATTGATTCAAACGGTATCTCTGCAATGACGGTCCAACCGTTCTTTTCTGTGCGGCAAACTGCTTTCCAATGGCGTTTATCTGTAGAAAATACTGCACCGCCTGCCCCGACAGCAAAATGGAATAATTTTCCGTTTCTTGCAAAAAAGATTTCAATGGCATCACCGTCCCAGACTCCTTTTCCGGATTTTACAGCCGCCGGTTCCCGGCATACTATGGTGATCTGAATGGCATTTCCTTTCCGGCGGACTGAAAAAGAGGTAAGATCGGAACGTTTGTTTTTCTCACGGAGAACTGTAAAATCACTGGCAGATGCACCGGTTTCAGAGAACAGAACCGCTTTTGTCACCGGGACTTCCGGTATTGCTGACGGCACAGCTGACGGCATTATCTTGTGATTGACTTCCTCAATGACCACATTGTCAATCAGAACATAATCACCGATTTTATATTTATGAGGTCCATATTGTGTATCATGCCACATCTGGATCTGAAGCGCAGCTTTTTCGGTATTCGCTTTTGTCCGGAACGTCCCCTCAAACTTCTTCCATCCGGTTGTTACATTCACCTGACCGATAGAACTTTTTGCGGACTTTCCCTGCCAGACACCTTTCCCCTTATCCCACAGTTGAGTATTTACAGAAACGCGCATTGCCCTGCTGCCTTTCAGCTCTATGGAAAAACGGTAGGTCGTGTTTGGTTTTACCGCGAATCCTGCATTTCTGGAATGACATCCGATCCAACCGCAAGCAGCGGTCATCTCTGTATTTTTTGCCGTTTTGACGATTTTAACGATCTCAAGTTTTGCGCACTTGTTCCAGGTATAATCTTCTGTAAAAAGAGAGATTCTGCCTGCCCCATTGGTCATTGCAAAACCGTCAAGATTCTTCAAACGGCTGTAATCCCCCTCTTTCACAAGATTCTGTCCGAATATGCCGATTGCAACTGTGCAAAAACAACACGTTAATATCTTTCTCATTTTCAGAATTCCTTTTGATTAAAGTCCGGTGTTTGCTACCCATTTCCGGTTTTCTGATCCGTATTGATCCACCCAGCGGGCAAACTGACCGGTTGCGCCGCCATCGCTCTTCTGTTCGGTGGAAATATACTTGTAGTAAGTCAAGCCGTCAACAGCTTCTACATGTCCATCAAAAAAATTGAAATTGATTCTGTTGGAATGGCGTGCATAGTATGCAGGATAACCGGCATTATTTGTAACTCTCCAAATCCCTGCCCCCTGAGTTGTCCGGCTTTTCGGATTCTTACAGGAGTCTCCATTATAGATAAAAGTTGATGCCATACGAATCCGTTTTATTGTCAGAAAACGGGTCTTATGAGAACTACCTGCCAATTTAAATTGTTTTACATAGTAACGTTTGTATTCATTCCATCCATCATTAGTAAAATTCATCGGACAGCCATAAGTATAATAAAGGCTGGTCGTGTTATAATCCTTTGCCGCAGGACATTTTGAAATCTTAATATCACCAAGATAATTTCCTTTTTTATAAATAAGATCAAGTGCCTCATACGCGCTGTCTTCATTCAAGCCGGGAACACAGCCATCGCTGTCTCCGGCATAAAGCAGATGAACCTGCATCAACTGTTTTAAATTTCCCTGACAATTGGCAGCCTGCGCTTTCCCGCGGGCATTGTTCAATGCCGGCAGCAGCATTCCAGCCAGAATTGCAATAATAGCAATTACAACAAGCAATTCAATCAGTGTAAAATTTACTTTCTGTTTCTGTTCTTTCATAAAGAACCTCCTGCTTTTTTACATTTTATTTTTTATAAAACGATCAAAAAGTACAAATCGCCGTACCGGGAAAAATTTTCCAGATACATCTCCACAGGAGATAAACTCCTGAACATTTTTCCTTTATATCAAGTCTGAAAATCAGACTCTAAAAGCAGATTTCCGAATCACAAGCCGGGTCGGAATCCGGACAACAACAGACTCATCCGCCCCTTTTTCAATCTGATCCAACAGCAAATCTGCAGAACGCTCTGCCAAACGTGTTTTCGGTGCATCAATAGAAGTCAGGCAAGGTTCCGCAAATGGAAGATATCCATAGTCTTCCAGGTTATCATAACTCAAAAGCTGAAAATCCCGTCCCGCTTCCAAGCTGTTTTCACGGAACGCTTCCAGAAGAGAAAAACTTACAACATCAGAAGTGGAAAATATGAATTTTCCCTGAACTTTTGAACTCAATTTCAGTCCAAGCCGGTAACTCGGGATCGCATTGACAAGAGCATCCGTTTCAACACAATGACTGCAGATCTGTTTCGCCGGATATCCCGCCGCAATCAGTGATTTTTCAAATATCTCCTTACGGCACTGTCCATTCGCATGACTTTCATATACAATAAGAATTTCTGCAGGATCCTGAACAAGAACCCGTTCAACAGCTTCGTCGATCCCGCGGCGATTATTGAACATAATCTGATGAAACGGAAGCTCCAACTCATCTTCCAAGTGAGTGATCACAATCGGAATCTCAAGCTGTTTCAGATTTTTTACCGTAACAGGATCAACAAAACCGGAAGTAATCAGAAGTCCGTCAATTCCAGTCAATTCTTTCTGAAACAATTCAAAATCGCATACCGTCGGATAATCAATCAGCTTGACATCACAATTTTTCATGTAAAAATTCTGAATACTGATCCTTGTCCGGATCCCCATGGCACTTTCCCATGCAGGCGTGGCTGGAAACTTTCTATCCGCCACAACAATCCGGTATTTCTGCTTCTGCTCCCGCTGTTCCGGTGAACCGACAAATGTCCCAACACCATGTTTGCGGTAAACCAAACCTTTATCAACAAGCAGGCGAACCGCCCGGTCAGCCGTAAGAGTGGAAACACCAAACCGCGCCGCCAATTCGGCATTAGAGGCGAGCTGTTCTCCTGTACGGAAATTGCCGCGCAGGATCATCTCTTCCAAAGCCTCACGGATATTCTCCGTCATATTGACTCGTCCGGCTCTCATTTTCACAAACTCCTACATACTGTTAAATATGACTTTCTTTTTCTAACATATCACAAAAAACATTAAATGCAAGTAAACAAATTAAAAAAAATAATATTTTTTACAAAAAAAACAACACAACTCATATATATGAGTAATAAAAAAAGCATTGTTCCAACATGGATCGTTTTTGCAATTTGCAAACTCTTTTATGATGGCATATTAATTCTTTTATTCGCAAAGCGCTGTTCCCCATACAGGTTGGTAAATCCTTCTGCTATTTCAACTTTAAGATGGCATTTTGATTTTTACATCGTAAAAATCGGAATGCCGCAAAAAGGTTTGGAAAAAAGGGGTGGAGTTTGAGGAGGGGAAAAGGCCCTTTCCTCAAAAGGGCTTTTTCCCCTCCTCAAGTAACAACCTTTATTGGGAACAGAGCTTAATAAAAAAACACCTCCGCCTGTGTGGGCAAGCGGAGGTGCATTCAGAAGATAATGTTCAGTATCGGCGTTATTTTTTCACAATGATCGCCAGATGGTCGCCGGGCATGCGGACATCATAAACTGTCTTACCGTCAACGGTTCTCTTTTTGATCATGGTGTTTTTCACAAGCTCGCCTTTGCCGTTGTAAAGGTAAAGCTCGGCATCACTGTTGTCATCCCAGCCGAAGGTGCCGGAAACTCCCGTGATGATCCGTTCTTTTGCAATCAGATAACCTTTACGAACTTCCATCGGGGTCAGCGGGAAACAATTGTCGTTGAACGCTGCGGAATACTGGAAACAGACGATTCCGGCATCAATGCAAGTCTTGAAGTGTTTGAAACCTTCGGTTCCCAGCTTGTAGCAGAAGCCAAGCGGTGTGCTGAGGTGCATGGAGTAAAGACCGCTTTCGCCCATACACTCTTCGATGAAGAAAATGGTTTTGAAATCCCGGAGAGCTTTGGTCACAGGAGGTGCGTTTCCGATGAGTTTCCGGTTCCGTTTTGCAATTTCATCCATCATATCTTTCATCCAGGGCCGCTGAAGCAGGTTGGGCTTGGAAACGGTATCTTTGACCTCGTGTGTTTTGGGGTCGATGATCACTGTTGCTTCGTCCCATTCGGTGTATTTTCCTGTTTCGGTAACGCCGAGACAGATTTCATCCATGTAGATATGGGTTCCCAGATTGTCCAGCATGTAGAGATAGGTTTCTCTCAGCTTTTTCCCGTAGGAGTTGTTGCGGGACGGAACATAGTGCGCGGCGACTCCGGTTCTGGAAAGTTTGTCGTAAGTTCCGCCCTTGATGGGAAGTGAATCCTTGTATTTTTCTCTGTTGCCCTGTTCGGAACAGAGATTTTTGTGGATGTAGCAATGGACTTCCACATCGGGGGCAAATTTCTTCAGCGCAGCGGTCATGCCGCGGGTCTGATTTCTCCATGCAGTGAACCATTTATCCTGCAAAGCGGTACCGTGTCCGAGATAGGGTTTTTCCCGGGTGGCTTTGTTGGGAGGAATGCTGTAGTTTCCGGGGACGTGGGTGATGATCGTTTTCACCTTTCTCATGGAAAGATATTTTTTCACAGTCGCTTCGTTGGCGTTGTTCCAGAAACCGACGCCGATCCCTTTTGTTCCGCCGCCGTAGGGGAAAGAGAAGGGTCCGGTCAGTTTGAAGTTCACGCCCCAGTTCAGGCGGATGGCGTTGATCAGGTCAAAGTAATCTGCGCCGTCTGCATAGTAGATGCTCCACTCAAGAGTTTTGCTTCCTTTGGGCGTAAGAGCGAGCTGTTTGTCGGAGAAGGTGAAATTATCGCCGTCGCGGTTGATGCTCCCCTGATTGCGGAGCAGGTCATCTTCAAACACAAACGCAAACGCACCTTTGTCGAACTCTGTAATGATGGTGGAGTTTGTAGCGGGCAGACCGAACTGGGAAAGGACGAGTTCGCGTCCGGCAGTGAGAAAACGCTTTGCTTTTCCGGGGAGTGTCACGCTGTTGCTGACCATGACACCGACGATTTTGTCAGTGTTGTTCCGGAAGTGATCTGTGACAACGATCCGGTTTGCTTCTTTCCGGATGGAGCGGGTCATGGTGTAGTTCGGGGTTTTCCAGACCTGTTTTGCTGCGTTGGGGGCGACAGGTGCGGAGAGCCATTTTCCGTTGGGCATGGAAAGTCTGGTTGCGACTGCCACATTGTAGGGACCAGCCTTCATAACGATGGATTTATCAGCCGCAGAAGCGACAGAGATCGCAGCAGGTTTGATTTTTCTGACAGTATGATCCGGCAGTTTTCCGGTGGGAGCCGGGGCAACCGTATTTTTCTTGATATCGTTGATCCGGGGCTGATATTCTTTATCGAATTCAAGATAAACATCTTTGAAAACGAGAGGGATCCAGGTGGCATTGATCGTGATCACATTGTCGCCGACATGCCGGGTCAATCCGGTCAAATCGAACACGAAACGGTAGGGTTCCTGTTCTTTTTCGTAAAGACCGTAAATGTAAGCGGTATTTGTCTGAATGGCATCGGAGAAATCATTGGAGTACATCAGGTAATAGGAACCTTTTTCGCCCCATGCTCTGCCGCCGCCGGAACGGGTCCTGAAAACCAGAGGCTTGTTCAGAATACGATCACCGTCGAGAGCAACGCCGTTACAGGCAATTCTCAGACAGGGCGCATAGCCGCTGAGGGTGCTCCAGTCGATGCGCGCCTGAAAGACCAGACGGATCTGGCGGGTATCGTTATCTTTCTGTTTGAACTTGAATGTTTTGACCGTTTTGGCAGGGAGTTTGAGTTCTCCCTGCACAAAATCAATGATCTCACCCTTTTTCACCCATTTTTTTTTTGGAGCTGCTTTTGCGGCAGCTTCGGCCTTGGAAGTAACATCTGCTTTTACTGCATCAATGGTCATTCCGTTGGGAGAACCGAACGCGATTGCGATCATTGTGACTTTCTTTCCGCGTGAAGTTGCGGGAAGTTTCAGAGAGAGTTTCACATCGGTCCAGTCGGCAGAAGCTGCGATAGGCGCTCTGACTTCTCCAACGAAAGTGGAACTGCTGTAAAGATAGTATGCAAAGAAACCGCCGTTTCCTTTTGCCTTGCAGGTCATTTCCAGAACGCTGTCGGCATGTTTGACACCAGTGAATTTTGAGCAGATGATATTGCCCTTGAACTCAATGGCATTTTTTCCTTCGACACCGGCGACCGGGAATTTGTAGAAGCCGTTTTTGATTCCGTTTACGCTGGGACGCCAGCTTGACGGGAACTGGAACGGTGTTTGCAGGGTGTAACCTGCTTTGACCAACCCGGCTTTGTATGAATCTGTTTTTTTGTTGACAGACTCAAAGCCGCCGTTGGAGACAGCCGGAGCTGCCATTGCAGAGACTCCCGCAAGCAACAGCGGGACGAGCAGTTTTTGTTTCATGTTCATACATTATCCTCCTGAAAAGGTTTAATTTGTAAAATAGGTTGACTTGAAGTGCTTTGTTTCCTGATCGAACTCCACATGACCGTCAAAATAAGCGAAATTTCCGCTGCCGTTATGGACTCCCCAGAACGATCTCATATAAGTATTTGTGGGCCAGTTGTTATTACAGGTGTTCTGTGCGTAGATATAAGCTCCCTGCAGCGCTCCGCGCTTGGGATAATATCTTCCGGCATCAAGAGTCAGCGTCGCAAGAGAGGAAGGAGATTTGATAATCGATTCTCTTTTGTAAGAATTGACGTTATAAGCGGCATCCCCGAAAAACGATTGAAATGAAGAGGAATAAGTTGCTGTTTTATCGGTATTTACTGCAGCGATACTCGGACACATGGTGAAAGACTTCTTTACGCCCGGAATGAGTTTCAGCTGACCGAGAAGATAGGGCCAGGTTGTTTGAGCACCGTCGACACCTTTCACAGTAGTTGCAAGCATCCAGCCGTCATATTGGTTCCGGTATTCGAGCGTTGCCATAGAGATCTGTTTAGCCAGGTTCATACAATCAGATCCCCTAGCCTTCTCCCGTGCGTTATTCAGCGCAGGCAGCAGCATTCCCGCCAGAATTGCGATAATTGCAATCACAACAAGCAGTTCAATGAGCGTAAAAACATAACTCTTCTTTCTATTCGTCATGGGGCATCACCCTCCTTTCATCTTTTGTGTTTTATATTTGCCGTTTCAAAAAAAACGATTTTTGGGGATTATTTTTTTATCACCGGGAAAAAACCATTTTATAGCAATTTTTTCCGGATTTCAGGCGGATAGCTGTGATTGTGGAATCCCAGATATTTTTCTTTTTTCCATTCCGATCATGTACAAGCTCCGGCATGATTTCCATTTCAGAGAACTCAATATTTTCCAATGAAAGAGTCACATTTCCGAGAAGAATCGTGTGACTGTCCCTGACGACTGGTTTGCAAACAGTCAGCAGAGTGATCACCGCCGGCAATTTTTTCTTCAAGGAAAAAGAATCTTCCACAGTGACCTTTGAATCGCTGAATTCGATTTTCCGTTCAGCAGTTTTCACCCCGGCTTCTGCTGGATATGCCTTGGAAAGATCGCAACACAAGGTTTGATTATGCACAGTAAAAGTTGAAACATAGTCCTTTCCATATACTTGTTCATATTTGCCAAATACCGGGGCATTATGTCCGTTCCCGCGTGTGTTCCAGAGAGTGTAACGCTGTTCCGAAAAATTGATTTTTGCATAAAATCCGGTTCCGGCATCGAGAATAACGGGCACATCACCGCTGAACAGTTCAAAATGCCCCTGGTCATTATGATTGTGCGGCTCGGAATTATTCCCGGACTTCAGTGATACAGAAAATTTTTCCGAGCGGAAAACAGCCAGCCGGTTCTTGAATACAGATTGAGACGTTCCAGCGGTCATATTATCTGGAAGATCAGCAGGACGATCAAACAAATGAGCAAGAAAACTTGCCAGATAATCACCGCTGATTCCTATATTAAACTCTTTCAAACAGGCTATTTCCAGAAGAGGTTCTGAATTAAAATATTTTCCGGCAGGAAGGATAAATGCCGGATTGGAGCGCAATCCGGGTTGTGCATCCCCGAATGTAACCAGGTTATTCCCGCCGATCCGGACATTGGGCAGGAACTCCATCATCGCTTTCAATTTCGGATCAGAAAACAGATTATTCATACTTCCGGGAATCGCTTTTTCAAGAATCAGTAAAGTCTGAAAAACCATCAGATTTGCCTTCATGTAGTAAGATGGTCCCTCCGGACAATATCCATCATCAGAATAGTGGCTGATAAAACGGGATACATTGGCAAGAAAATGCTTCACTTGAGCAAGACGTTTTTTGGGATTCTGTTCCATCAGCAAGGCTGTAACAAGACAATTCCCGCTGCACCAGGGGGTCCAATTCGCAGGTTTTTCATGTTTGTCCCACCAATGGGACAGCTCTTTGTCAAATACAGCATAAACAGTCCGGCTGAGCGTTTTTTCCGCAATCGTTTTCATAATTCCGGGAATTTCTTTTTCCAATTCTTCTCCGAGAATGGAAGAAAGCAAAGCCATGATTGCACCGGTTTCTGCAGCAAACAGATCACAAAATCGCCATCTGTCGATAGAATCTTTCTCCCATGAAGCATGAGCCGGAACACACCATGTACCTTCTTCAAGAATTGCAACAGTATAATCAAGAAC
This sequence comes from Lentisphaerota bacterium, assembly GCA_015061845.1. Taxonomy (GTDB): domain Bacteria; phylum Verrucomicrobiota; class Lentisphaeria; order Victivallales; family UBA1829; genus SIG79. The sequence continues at coordinate 26,707 of SUVT01000014.1, read as the reverse complement.
CCGGGCAAGATATTTTTCCTTATCTCCTGTAAGACACAATGCAGCAGCAAGATATGCCAGATTCATGCGCCGCCGGAAATATAATGCTTCGTATTCGGTGCGATTGCCATTGATATTGAATTGCCGGTAATTGGAATATAACAATTGGGGAACTTGATTTTCAGGGATCAAATCAGCCCCGGAGATAATCTTTCCGACCAGGGGATTATCCAAACATTTTTTCCATGCTTTCCGATTGGAATAACCCGGGTAAAAATTCCTGTTGAAAATGCCTTTTTCTATCCTGGAATAAAAATCAGCAGGAAGTCTGTCATGGATATAACGTTCTGTTTTTTTCATTATCTGATCTCCTGAACAAACCTGTTTTTTAACGGTAAAGTTTCATCTCGTCAATGTAAAAATCAATTTTATCACCCGGAGCAAAGGATTTCGGCGTGGAAAACACACGCAAATAGGTATGCGTACAAGGTTTCTTGAACAGACCTTTGCAGGGGATCTTGATTTTTTTCCAACCGTTCGTGACTTCGTTCCGTTTCAAGATCGTGGTCCACTTTGTATAACCGATGGAAACAATGATATCAGGATGGTTCGGAGATTCGCATTTGATATAGAACTCATACGCAGTATATCTTGAGAAATCACTTCCATGCAGATAGTTGAATCCGATACGGTCAAGTTTCGGCATCTTGCTCATCTTTGCCTTGACATCATCATAAGTCACTTCAAACCGGATGCTGCCGGTACCTGCAAACTTGACAGATTTGCTCTGAGTCAATTTTCCGACTTCAGTCGAAGCATAAGGCTTGGGGCGCCATGCTCTCTGCGCCCAGGTTCGCCGTTCAATGTTGTCACAGTTATCCCAGACAACTGAACTTTCAAGAAAGCTCAGGAATTTTTTAATAAATCCTTCATGTCTCTTTTTCCAGTACGGCAACAAATCTTTCATTGCGATTGCACACTCATTTTTCACGGTATCGCGGATCCGTTCAGCGATTTTTTCCCGGGAATCCTTCACCATTCCCGGCTTGAATTTCGGATAAAGGATGTACGCTACTTTATCCGCTGCCAGTCTGGCATGACGCACGCGCCGCAATAATGTCTTATCACCTGAGACAGCCCGTTCTGCCTGATCAAAGATCTTCTGCAGCTGTGCCGCAAATTCCGGGGTGATGTAACCGCATTTTTCCATGGGGGATTGAGTGCCGACATAGGATTTTTTATCATTGCGTGCCGCATCGTTGACGGCTTTCAAATACTGACGGATGAATATTCCCGCTTTTCCATAATAGCCATCCGTAAAATCAAGGATCACTTTCTGCTGGTCAATAAAGGGATTTTCTGCCAGTTTTGCCATAAGATAAATCCGGAGATACCACATATCTTCAAAAACCGGATAATACTCCGTGAAGATTCCGGAGACTGAATTTTTCTTCATCAGCTGCCAGTCTGTCTGGATCGTTGACTCAAAAGGCATGGGCAGACATTTATCTGCAAAATTGCTGTGGTAATCCCAAATGTAAATATTTTTTGTGACCGTTGACCATACTTTCATCAACCGTCCGAACCGTTCATCTTCCGGGATCGGTTTCAGGTAATTACAAAGCGTATCGCAAAGAGTGATGATCACATTATCAGCCGGTTTGATCCCGATGGGAACCGGTTCGGTATTCATATACGCAAGCGTTGCAATTTTGATATCCGGGTACTCTTCAGCGATCCCATTTGCCATTTCATTGATAAGTTCCAACAGCAATCCGGTATCGCAAGCATATTTTTTTGCCGTTTCAGCACAAGTCTGACACTCACATTTCGTAGAAGTATCGTTGAAAGAAATATTGTAGATCGTCGGCGGATTTTTGAATTTCTTCCTGTCAGCGGCGATAAAATCTTTCAGAATCACAAGAAATGCTTTCCGCATCTCTTTATTGCTCAGGCACAGCTGATTCATGAAGTTATTTTTTCCGCCGCGAACTCCGGATTTCAAGGCACACCATTCAGGTTTCAGGATCTTCCGCCGTTTCATTTCGCGGAGATATCCGGCTTCCGTATGCACAAATCCCGGCGTTCCATAATCCAGACTTCCGCCGTATTCAATGGGAATGCTCCAATGCAGTTCTCCGTTCACACGGTTCCGTGGTGCCCAGAGAGACTCTTTTCCGGATTTTGTGATCATCCGGTTATGAGTTGCAAAGGTCCGGAACGAAAAGACCGGTTTTCCCTGTTTATCCAGAGGCGCGATCTGCAAATCCGGATTGGCGGGAACAAATTCTTCATACGGGGTCCACCAGCGGACACCGCAAGATTCTTCCAGAAAATGCCAGACAGCATAAAGCGTTCCCCGCATACCACCGCCCCCGAGAATCAGATTGCTGTCAACAGTCCGGTTCAGCCACTGTTCTTCTTCGTAAGAATCCAATCCGGCGTTGACACTTGCAGCAAACTTTGTTTTTCCGACATAGATCACATTCGCTTTCAAATTATCATTTTCCGTGACGACCTGAATCTTTTTTCCGGTGATCTTCTGCAAATAAACAGATAACTCTTCCGCCGCTTTCTGTTCCTGAACAGTCGGCTTTTCCGGGACCGCAACAACAGCACTGCTCAAACGGATCGACTTGGGCGCAGATTGCAATTTGATCCCGGCATAGTGAGTCCGCATCATCACCGGAGTGATCTGGACATCCCATCTGTTCCGGGGGATTTTTTTGAGATCAACAGGTCCGCCGACCTTCACGATGGATGAACCGCTCCCGCCGATGAATTTAATAACAAGCAGATTTTTTCCTGCATTCAGAGTCACATTCACCAGATAATTTGTGCAGGAGGGCGGCCAGGCCTTATTCCCTTCCCGCAAGGTATCGGCAATTTTCTTTCCGTTAAACCAGGCTTCAAACCACCAGTCCGCCCCGAATCCAAGAGTCACAGTTTCTTTTTTGGAAGAAGGTATTTCCAAATACAACAGGGCACAATTTCCGATCTTATTTTTGCCGAACTCTTTCTTCAAATCCAGCGTATCACCGGAAGCCGTTATCTGACGGGACGCAACTTTTGTTTTCCCGCAAAGAATAAACTGTGGAACCTGCTGTAAATCTGCCTGTTTCGGCTGAAAATTCCGATTATTGTCCGGAAGAATGAATGCGGTCCACTTTTTCGGCAAAACCACAGAGCCTTTCACCTCGGATGGACTGCTGACAGCAAACACACTTAATGTCATGACAAATGCTGCAAGAGTTGCTATACTTCTGAAAATTCTCATATAAAAACCGCCTCTCTTACATTATTTAGCAACATAATTGCCGGGGGTACGATGCAGAGCATCTGCCCAATATCTGTTATCATCCATCTGGTCTTCTGTCAAAGCTCCGACATGACCGTCATAGAATGCCACATTTCCTCTTCCGCTGTGGATTCCCCAGAATGATACAAAATATTGGTTACTGGAACCATAACTCTTCAAAGAAGCCCATCTTGTAAGACACGGACGGCTGTTTTTCGTTTGACGGGTCGGATAGTAATTCCCGTCATCCGCAGTATGAACAAAAAGTTCAGAGGGATTTTTCACCATGGAAGCCTTTGTGAAACGCATATTTCCGGTATCTCCGCTGGTGGTTATTGATATAACTGTAGTATTGGTCAACCTCCCCTTCGGAAGTAATGATTGACAGGAATACAGTTTCTGGAACAAGGGATCGTTCTGACACTCTGTAACACCATCTGAATTTTTCTTGAAATAGCTGAGTCTCCACAGTTTGATGGGAAAATATTCAGTGTACTGAGGATTGGATTTGTCTGCAGCCGGAGGCAGGAAATCATTATAGTCATTGATATATGACTTCACTCCGCCATCAACTTGCTTTCGGTTGCTGACACAATTGGTACTGCGGCCTTTTTCTCTTGCGCTGTTCAACGCAGGCAATAACATTCCCGCCAGAATTGCGATAATCGCAATCACAACAAGCAATTCAATAAGCGTGAAACCAGTTTTTACTTTTGCTGTTTTTTTCATAACGCTCTCCTCCTCTATCTTTGTGTTATTTCTTTTTTTTTAATGAATCACGAACTAATATTGAAACGGGGATCAGCTGGCTGCTGAACCGCTCTTCACTCTTTTTGCCGATTTTGTCAATGATCGCATTGGCAGTCAATTTTCCCATCTCTTCAAAATCCTGTACAACTGTTGTGATCTTCGGGAAAGAAGTCTCCGCAAGCATGGAACCGCCAAAACCAATCAGCGAAAATGTCTGCGGTACTGAAAATCCCGAAACAGCTGCCGCATTGTTCAGGGCAACCGCCGGAACGTCCGATTCACAAACAATTCCATCTACTTGCATTTCCAGTAATTTTTTGAGGATCCCGGTCATATACTTCTGATCAAACGCCTTTTTCGGATCAAGGTACAACGGCTCAACATCTTCACAGTCCGGATAATATTTCTTCATCCCCCGGACAAACCCTTCCTGCCGCCGCAATTTATATTCAGAAGCACTCTTTTTCGATCTCGTTGCAAACGCCACATAAACCGGCTTTTTATGCTTGTTTTTATGCAGAAGTCTGACTGCTTCCTCCACACCGGCAGCATCGTCGGTGGTGACGCCGATCCCGCCCGGATTGCTCAGGTTGACGGTTCCGTAAGGGATCTTTTCCCGTTCAAGAGATTTTGCGATCCCGGAGATTTGTTTCAGATCTGCGACATGAAAAATCACGCCTGCAACGCGCCAGCCCATCAATTTTCTGTACAGTTCCGCATTGGAGAAATCTTCCAGAGGCAGAACGATCAGAGTATAGCCCCGTTCGTTGGCGGCTTCGATCACTCCGTTCTGGATCCTGCCGGAGTATTCCACCAACCCCATGTCGGAGTGAACAAACGCCAGAACAGTGCCGTGTTTCCCCGCAATGGAGGCAGCCATCTGATTTTTGCTGTAACTCAATCGTTTTGCTGTTTCAAGGATCTTCTTCCGGTGTTCCGGACGGACACTCAAGGCTTTCGGATGGTTGCTCAATACCTGGGAAACGGTGCAGATATTGATGCCCGTTTCTCTTGAGATATCTTTTAATGTAGCAGCCATTCTGTTCGCTCCGATCCGGTTTTACTCCGCAAACTCCACGGCGGCAAGTCCGTATCCGCAGAATTTCGGGAAGGTGAACACCGCATAATCTCCATCCTGAACAAAGGGCAATTCCTCCCCGGTTGGCGCAAGAACAACCTTCGCTGCTTTTCTGCCGTCAAGACGGAGCTTCACTTCAATATTATATGCCGCCAGAGACTCTTCCACGATCAGCATTTCACCCCGGAGTTCCGGCATATAGTTCAGCAGATGCACCATCCGGCGTCCGGGCTGTTCGGAAACAAAACTCCGGGCAAATGACGGCAGATCCGCACTGACTTTCAGCAGCGGTGCAGAAAGCAGATGTTCCAACATTGCCTTGAATACATGGCGCAGTTCCACGGATGCCGCTTTGTAATATCCCGCAAACAGTTTTCCGGAACAGTAAGCCACCTGCTCCGTCATGGTCACGAACGGAAGATCCGTCAGATCCCGGGGCGGAGTATAGAATTTGGCATAAACGCCATCCCAATCTTTATCAAAGTACGGTGCAACGATCTTTCCGGCAACTTTTGTGCCAGCCAGAGCTTCCACTTTCATGCACTCATCATAGACAGACAGCGGAAGTTCCGGGATCAGACCGCTGTACTCGCCCACCATGGTGAAGTAAGGCGGATCAAATGTCCTGCCAGCCTCAAAGCGGACGCCCCATTCCTTTTCAAAGCAGAAAGCAGTTTTTTCCGGATTCAAGCCGGATTCGCCTGTCGCAAGAACCTTTCCGCCGGATTTCAGGAACGCATCCATCTTCGCCTGAAGTTCCTCCGTCAGAACGATGTAATCAGGAAGAACGATCAGACGGTATTTATCCCAATCGCTGATTTCGTCAATGCAATCGAACTGCATATTCAGTTCGGAAAGCATACGGATCACCGCCTTGGATGTGTTGCTTGTCGCCATTCCGGGGAAAAGCACTGCCATATCCACGGGGTTCGTTGCGTTGCGGTACCAGGGTTCATATTGTTTCAGTTTGCTGTAGATCCGTTTGACACCCTTTGCAATGCCCGGATAATAGATCCCGCTGGGGTGGATATGGTCGCCGATATTGGGTCTCATTCCATTGGCAAGACCGAAAAACATGTCATATTCGATCGCCGCATCGGTCCGGAGACTGCCGAAGTCGCCCCAGTTGTAGAAACGCCCGGTCATATTGAGAACCGGTTCGCCGTTCTGCGGAAGAGTCCGGAGATACCGGGCTTTCATGGGCAGAAAATCGTAGCCCCAGCAGGGAACCGTGGGCAGACATTCGCACTCAAGATAAGAGCCGTATTTCAGATTATCCCGTGCTGAAAGTCCCAGACAGAACATGAGATAGCCGTTCTTGCGGGGTTCCACCGCATCGGAAATATCCTGCGCCAGGCGGCGGGAGGAGATTTTCGCAAATGTTATGGCATCTTCTTCCTTCTCCGGATCAAGCCCCATGGCGCGCATGCCCTCGATGCAATGACGGCAATAGCAGGGGAAACCGTTGAAGCTGTCAAGCAGGAATCCGGAAACCGGATATTTTTCTTTGACTTCTTTGATCATGCTGATGAGATGATCCCGGTAAGGAGAGTTGATACACATGACCCGGGCGTAGGGGGTGACCATTGTGCCGAGGATCTCCGGATGGAAGATCGTACCGTCTTTTTTGATCTGGCACCATTCAGGATGCACCACACCATCTTCGTTGCTCAAACCGCAGTTGAAGTAAGCCGTGACTTTGATCCCCTGTTTCCGGCAGGCTTCCACCACTTCCCCGAAATAATCGTGACCCGGACGGAGAGACGGATGGCGGTGTCCGATTTTTGTATCGTAGTAGCAGAATCCCTGATTGCATTTTGCGTGAAACCCGATCAAATCCGCACCGATATCCTTGATTGTTGCAGCGAACTGATCCGCATCAAGATCATGCCCCACATCGGAGCAGAATTTTGATGTATGATTATCAAAAAACATGACGTATTCAGGATTTTCCACTTTATTCTCTCCTTGATTTTCAATGATTTATAAAAATTAAACGCTTAATTTTCCAAAAACTAATATAATATCTCTATGGATGAAAGTCAAGAGGAAAGCACAAAATTTTTATCAGATATTTAAAGATTTTACTTGGTAAAAGTCACGATCAGAAGTCCGGCGAGGATCAGGATCAAACCGGCAATTTTTGTAGATGTGCTTTTTTCATGAAGGAAAATCAGTCCGGCGAGAAAACCGATGGGCAAACTCAGCTGACGGAATGCCTGAATGTAACTGACGTTTGAAACGTGCTGCATGGCAAAAAGGATCAGCGCATACGCACCGGAACTGCAAATCCCGGCAACGACCGGATAAATAATATCCTTGCTCCACAGCTTTTTCATGGCTGCACGCTCTTCTTTGTCAAACACGACCAAGGGAACTTCCCCAAGGGTCAACCCCATCTGGATCAAAAACAAATATCCGAGGGTGCAGGTGTTCCCGACATTTCCATCCGGAGCGATTTGTTTCAACGCCTGACTGTCACAAAGCGTATAGCCGGTCGTTCCGATCGCTCCAAGAAGAATGAACAGAAGCGCAATGCCGTTCAGACCTTTGAAAGAGATATTTTTGAATGACGGGAACGGCATAATGACGCAGCCGGCAGCAATGATGATCATTCCGAACAGAGTCGGAAGCCCGAAAGCTTTTCCGATTCCGGCGGTAAGCGTGATCACGGCAAGCAGCACCACAGGCAACGCTCTGACCAGAGGATAGATCAGAGAGATATCTCCATGTTTATATCCATGCGCCAACCCGTACATATAAATGACTTCTGCGGTACAGCTTCCGGCAAGGAGCCAATAAAATACCGGCGGCAATCCCCAGAAACTTCCGGCACTCATGATAAAAAACGGCAGCCAGATGATTCCCCCGATAAAGTTCATAATGATATAAAATGCCGTAGAGGGCTGGGTGGATTTTGAAAGCAGGTTCCATGTTGCGTGCATGAAAACAGAGATAAAAACAAGAATGATTGCCGTAAGTGTCATGATTCTCCTTCCACTTCTGAACTTATGTTGAAAATCATCTTATAAGATACCACTGAAATCCGGAAAAGTCAAGCTCTTTGCAAAGAAATAAAAATTTGATAAAATTCGAGGTAATTTCAAAAGTCCGGCAAAATTTGGCTGAAAAAAGATTGTTGATGAGTTGAAAATGGTAGTTTGAGCGTGGCTACCATCCTCCTTCGCTGAAGCTATGGAGGACAAGCCGAAAACGCTCCATTTGCAGATCGCAACAAGAATTTTCTGCCATTTTTGAAGACTTTTGAAATTGCCTCATTCAATCTGATTTTTTACGTTTCTTAATGCAGTTTCAATTCCTTCTGCGACCAACTTTTTATTGTAAAAATATAACCCCAGGGTTATCCCCATTCCAAGAACAAAGCCGATAATAGTCTCAATCAAAAGAATATCTATTACAAAAAAAATCCAAAAAAAGCCGGAAGGCTTGTACTCGGTATCTGCAACAATATTATACCCATCTTGTTTTTTGCGGGCTTTCATTGTAATGATCGTGCTGTCATTTCTCAGAATTGAACCGAATGAGGCATTGATCGAAGAACAATTCAGATACTTTTGACCGTCTATGCAATTATCCGAAATACGCCTGAACTCTTCAAACAGCAAGACCTTTATTTCATTTTCTTTTTCTTCGCAAACAGGGGTATTGATTTTTTCAGCAAAAGACAGCTTCATTTTCCAACGTCCTTAAAAAAGCATATTACATCGCATGAATATTTCGTACGATGTAATATGAAATCATTTTTACAAAATAAATCAATCGATTTCGTCAACAACAGCCTTTAAGCTGTTATCTATTGCTGTTTCGATCTGCTTTTTATTGTAGAAAACTATTGCGGCATCCGCAATCACCAATATCAACATACACAAAATAGAAATAGCAAGACTGATCCAGAACGCAACAGACATATTATATTTTGCAGACACATTAATGGTATAACTTTTACCATCCTTTGCTTCTTTCAGAACAACAACAGCATTGGTGTTGTGCATAGCATCCAAACCACCTTTGATGGTTGAAAGAGTCAGTGTAGTATCATCAACATTTACGTTTGCTGCGATCCGACCGAATTGTTCCTCCAGGCACTCCATAATTTTTGCTGTGTTTTCGGGAGTTACCTCACATTTAATCTTGACATTTCTGCTGATTTCCATTTGCAAATCCTTCTCTTTGTTAGGGGTTACTGGAAAAATTTTTCAAAAATCGGGATGCGGAGAAATGCTGCTTTGTGTTTTAATTTTCCGGAAACAAAAAAAGCGTACTCCATTCCCATGACTCAGGAGGTACGCCAATACCCGAAAAAGACCATGCAAACAGAGTGCGCTTGTGTATAGACAGGCGCATTCCAAGCAAGTCGATCTTTTTCTCTGTACTTTGGCGTTTTCCTGAGTTTCGATCCGCTTGAATAATGCGAACTATTTGATTTTAATTAAAACTGCTGTTCCTTGTTATTACCTCCTATCTTTTATTTGGTAAATAACATAGCACAACAATCCTATAAAATTAAGTCGCATTTCTATTTGCACGGAAGGATTTTCTTTCTTCAGCCTATTATTCGCAAACTTTTCTGCAATTTGTCGCTGAATTGTAAAAAATTTGAAAATTTTTATTGTATGTGGTCCGCTGCCTTTTTGAAATTCACCAATCCAATCTCTTTTACCTTCTGCTCCTGCTCCCCAGAATAGATGACGCATCCATCTGCTGTTTTGTCGTTAAGCAGTCGAAATTTTTCAATATTTTTGGCAAACTCACTGCTGTAAGTTCTTGCAGCTTTGATCTCAAACGGATAAAGTTTTCTGGCAGAGGCTTGCAGTAAATCTATTTCCATTCCATGGGAATCACGGAAGAAATATAATCCTGCATCCTTACCCATATTGTATCGTTTTTTCAAAGCTTCAACGACTACCATATTTTCAAAAAGATTTCCCATCAACGGGTCGCGTGTTACCATTCCAGGATTTTCCAACTCAAGCAAGTATGCTGCCAAACCGACCTCTGTAAAATAGATCTTTGCCGATTTTGTCTGTCGCTTACCAAAGTTTTCAAAGTAAGGTGGTAAACGAAAAATTATGTAGCTTGCCTCCAAGATGGAGAGCCATTCAGAAATCGTGGTCGAAGACACCCCCACATCATTGGAAATACTTTGCAGATTGACCAATTGACCGACTCTGCCTGCCAACAGTTTGATAAATGTTTCAAACGCTGTGAAGTTGCGAATATTCACCAACTGCCTTGCATCCCGTTCAACATAGGTCATGTAATAATTGCGGTAAAAGCGGGTGATGTCGATATTTTCTTCATAAAGCTGCGGCATGAACCCTTTGAAAATATATTCATCACGGTCAAGAACGATTCCTGCTTCGTTCAACTCTTCAATGGAAAGCGGCAACAGCTGCAGTACGGCAGTACGACCTGCCAATGATTGCGATATTCCAGCCTTTAATGCCGGTTGATGACTGCCGGTCAGGATGTATTGCCCTTTTTTATTGCTCTTGTCGCATTCGACTTGAATATAGCTCAATAGCATCGGCAATCTCTGGATTTCATCAATAATAATCGGGGCGGGATGTCGATGCAGAAATTCTTTGGCATCTTTTTCAGCCAAACTTCTGGTTTCGGGATCTTCCAGATTGACATAATCATAATCAGGAAACTGCATCTTTGCCAAAGTGGTTTTCCCTGATTGTCTGGGACCAGTAATGGTTACGACTTTGTATTCCTGTGCCAACTGTGCCAGTTCTGCTTGAATTTTACGCTGTATCATCTTGTTCTCTCCGTATGGTTTCAGGAGTAATATAGCACAGTTTGTGAAAATCTCAAGTAGAAGTTGTGAATTTCACAAATTATGAAAGCCGATTCAATGTAAATTTTTTGACATAAACTGCAGTTTACCCCATTCCGGGTCAAGCAGAGCGTGACGCAGATCAATCAAATTCTTGAGTTCAGCTTCTTCGTTGTCACGGAATGAACCGTGTTCCAATACTTTATTGATTCCGTTACGGATAATCGCATCCAACGCGACGGCTTGCATAATCGGGTCTGTGGTCAGCATCAATTTTATATCTGCACGATTTTTCCAATAACTCTGCCGTTCCTGAACCTTCGCAACATCAAAATCCGGATAGTGTACGCCGTGAAGCATACCCAAAAGTTTAATTTCCAATGACGTGGAAGTCCGAACCGTTTTCCGATATTCTCCGGCGGATGGCTGCAGACGGGGATTGCCGCTGCCCAATGAAATCAGTTCCCACATTGAAGAAGCATCCATTACTTCATAATTCACCAGATACGTCAGCACATTGACATTATCAAGCCAACCGGATTGGCGGAAAAAGGTTTGCACATTACTTTGCAGTTCTTTTTGAAAATCATTGTCGATATTCTGCAGCCGTGCCAATTTTCCTTCCGCTTCGACATCGACCGGAACCGGTTGCACGATGTGTTTTTCAGCCATTTTCTGCTGTTGTATAAAAAGATAAACGCCCCCCCCGATCAGAACCACAATTCCCGATACCATTACAAGTTTTTTGATTGGAAATGGATTCCTGATTTTTGGTTCAGATGAAACGGAAACGCTTTTGCCATTCAGCAGCTTCCGGAATTCGGCAGTCGATTTTACCGGATGCGAACAACTTTCCCGCAGGGCTTTATTCAAATTGGCATCCATACTGATCGTTACATCTATTGGCAAACTCGGATACTCGGAAACTGCAAGTCCGGTCAAGGCACAATAAATCACTTTGCCCAAAGCGTAAAAATCGTCGCTCGCTTCAGCAGGATTTCCTTCAAGTACCCGTGGCGAAAGAAATCCCGGCGTGCCCACCAGAGAACCAGCCCCCTCAACGGCAATCAATCCCACATCGGCAAGGGTGGCTCTGCCATTCACCCACAGGATGTTATCCGGCTTGATATCACGGTGAACCAGACCGTGTTTGTGGAGTTCTTCAAGACCTGAAAGTAAACCGTCGAGCATATCAGTAATTTCTTTACCGTCCAGCCTGCCATATTTTCTCAAACGGTTGGCAAGCGTGTCCGGCTGATATTTTCCAATACCTTTATTGAGGTCATCGGCTGCATCCATGGTACAATAAATATACTCCTGAGTGATCTCTACATAACGGATCTTCAGCAGATTTGGATGATTGCACTCTTTGTAGTTTTTGAGTCCGGTAAGTTCCCGCTCGGAATACCTGCCGTCATTTTTGATGATTTTCAGCGCAACACGGGTCCCGATGACATCCTCTGCAAGCCAAACTTCGCCATAAGATCCATTCCCGCATTTCTCCAGCAGTGTGCAGTTACAGAGTTTATCGCCTGTCTTATAATCCATAAGAAGACAACTCCAACTGCAATTCAGAATCCTGTTCATTCATTTTGAGCAGAATCTCACGCATTATTGCAAAACATCGTTTTTTTGCCTGATAGACCTGATTTTCTGTGCAATCAAGATATTCTGCCACCTTTTCCACAGGACGACCTTGGACAGCATATAACTCATACGCCTGAAACGTTTCCGGTGCAACCCGCTGTTTCAACTCCTGTTCCGCTTCTTTAATGACCATCTTCCGCCATTCATTCATGTAAAGTTTTTCGGTATCAGGATCAATCGGCTCGGCTTCAAATTCAGCGACCGGAATCTCTTTTTTCCTGCGGAAGTGATCAAGAATCCTGCCGCGGATGATTCTGCCGAAGTAAGTTCTGAACCGGGCAATGTCCGGATCGAATCTGAAAGTTTTGCTCTGTTTGAAAAACTGCATCATTACCTGTTGGCAAATATCATCGGCATCAACTTCATTCAAACCTTTGAAGCACGCAATCGCCTTGACGATGGGGGAGTATTTCTGATAAAACTCATCCCAGCTGATTTCATCGCCGGAAGCGATTTTATCCAACAGAGTTTTAGATGTTGTCGGGTATCTTAAAGACATTTTAGTGTATCTCCTTCATTTCTTTTATAAAGTACACCCGAACAGATAAAAAAACAAATCAAAAAACAGAGAGTCCGGAAAAACTCTATTGGATTTACAGTTAATAGAGGCAATTTCAAAAGTCTTCAAAAATGTCAGAAAATTCTTGTTGCGATCTGCCAATGGAGCGTTTTCCAACTTATCAACAATCTTTTTTCTGTCAAGTTTTGCAGGACTTTTGAAATTACCTCAATAATCGATGACAGTTTGCGGTTCATCAAACTCCATACCGCAGTTGCGACATAGAAAACCGAACGCGGGTTGGCGACAGCCGGTCAGTTGATCGAATAAATGAGCTCCGGCAGAGTCAGCACCGATTCAGCGGAGAGTTTGCTCAAAGAGGTAATACCGCAATTTTGCAGCTGGTCTCCGATCTTTTGGGTAAACTCTCGCTGCAACTCCCACCATTTTTTTTGCTTTTTTCACCGTTGATAATGAAAAGTTATCAGCGTTTTTTTTGCTTTTTTACTTGTTACTGCCGTAAACCGTCGATGAACGATCTTTTTATCGCAAAACCGTTTCGGATTCCGGATGTTCCAAATCCGGACGAGGTCCCCCGGAGGATTCCCGGATCACCAGCCACGGATTCAGCAACTCATTTTCAACAGAGCCGCCTTCCATCAGACAGATTACTTTTTTCACAGCAAGAATTCCTTCTTCCAGAGTAGGCTGATGCACTGTCGTTAGGGACGGCATCAATCTGGCACTCAAGAACTGATCATCGTGTCCGGCAAGAAGATAATCCCTTCCGGCATGATATCCCAGAGGAGCAAGAGACAGCATAATATTTACGGCTTCAGCATCGGTCAAGGCAAAAATCCCAACCTTTTGCCCGCTCTTGATCGCTTTTGTAAATGAAGAAACAGAGTAGGTTTTTACAGAATATCCGCTATCTTTGAGCGTTTGTTCGTATCCCAGATAACGGGATTCATACGAAGGATAGATCACGGTGGAAAAAAAACATTCTACTCTACCGTTCAGAAAATGTTCTGCAACCAGCTTTCCGCCGTAAGCATCGTTGATCTGAAATTGCGGCATACTGGCAAACCGTTCATCGCGAATCCCCCCGTTGGAACAGGCATTCAGAATCAAAATATGCCCGCCGCTCTGATGATAATCTTCCAGTTTCTTCCGGAAATCTGCTGTCATTTGATGGGGTGGATAGGTAATCACGGCGGAATGTTTGATTTTTGTCAAAGCATCAAGAAAAATCTCAAAATCGGCATTTTTTTTCCCGAAAAAGAAGTTGACCGGGAACTTTTGTCTGGACGCTTCCTTGGAAATTCCCATAACAAGATTTCCCAGAAGTCTGTCGGTATATCCCGGAAGATAACAGAGGATCGTCGGAGCTTTTTTCTGACGGAAAAATGCAGCGGAACGATCCGGAACATAATTCATTTTTTCTGCGGTTTCCAGGATCCGTTTTCTTGTTTCCGGGTTGACTCTGTGCCGATTTTCAGGAGCTTGACTGAGCGCGCGGGAGATGACAGACACATCCAAATTCAGCACTTTTGCAATATCTGTCAGTTTTGTCATAAAATCTCCCGGTTACAGTTAGAGGTAATATAACCGGGAAATGTTATTTTTCAAGTGTTGATCAGAGTTTCGGCAAGTCAAAATACAATGCTTCCCAGCAGATACATTTCTGCACATAAGGAGTCACGTTCCGGCATTGTTCAATGATCCGTTCCGGGGTCGCTGATCTGAAAGGTTTTGCCCCGCCGAAATCCTCGCGTTCAAACAGTTCAATATTTGCCCATAACGTGATACCCGCCGTATCTGCGACACATTTCCACAAGTTCCACATACCGGACATATTGCCCAGAGAACAGCCGGAACAGCCTATGGAGTCCTGCGGAGAAAGAATATCCAGAGGAACATCTTTCAGCAGAGCCTGCCATGATGCGATGAACTCGTCCTGTTTATCCGGGTACCATCTGCTTGCCGGTGACATAAGGATCTTTTTCTCAGGAGCGATCTCTTTGATCTTCTGAAAATAGGTCTGATAAATCCAATGGAGTCGCTGCTCCCGCTGAAGATCCCGCTGTCCGCGGAAGGCTGTTTCGGGAGAATAATAGATCCCGTCAAACAGTTCTCTGTATTTCAACAGCTCATAAAAACAATCGCTCTGGAATTCGATTTCCTTCAAAACTTCTTTGTCATTGATATTGAGATTCCACCCGGAAATGGAACCGTAACCGCCGAGAAAAACAGTCATTTTTTGCATTTTTGCTGCTTCCAGCATAGGTTCTACTACGTTCCAACTATTGAAATGAGAAAATTTTTTGCTGGGATAGTAAACCTGCTGCAATTCATTCCAGACAGATGCCTGCAGGACAACGGTATCGATGTTTTTCGCTTTCAATCCGTCGAATGCTTTGCACCAGTCTGCAACACTCCAGTTGAGCGTATAACTTCCGGTATAATCCGGCGGGTGGGCATAAATGAAGGTTCCGGTGATCGGTCTGACCGGTTCCTGTTTTTTTTCAGAGGGAAGTTCTGCGAGATATTTCCGGTTGGCTCTGATTGATTCATCCACTTTGATCCGGCTTTCCGGAATAATTTCCGGTGCAGGTTCAAAGATTTTAAAACCTTCATATTCTCCTGTAATTACCATTTGAAATCACCATCTTTTGTTATCAGAAATTTACAATTATACTGTTCCGTATAAGATCCAGCTGCAGAGAAAATCATGTTTTTGCCACTGGAAATACCTGAATCTCTGACATTGGAATGCATAGTTATTTTCTCTCCCAGATCTCAACTTCAGAAAGCGTCAACTTGTTTCCGTTTTTCCGCTTATCAAAGGAGACGGTAAGTTCATTGATCCTTGTTCCCGGAAGAGGAATACTCCGTTTCAGGACTTGCGTTGTTGTTTCACCTTTGCACCGGATCTCTTTTCCATTGGGGAATTTGATTGTGAAATCGGGAAGTTCTCCCTGCCAGAAAAGCACCAATTCCGTGGGACAGACATTTTTATCAAAACGGAATTTGGTATCAAACGCTGCGGGATCACTCCAGGTATCGGCAAACATATCCATGCGGAGCTGTCCGCTTTTTACAAGTTTTCTGTTTCCATCATGTGCAATATCTCCGGCAGTCAAAGCACTGAGACGGTTCGTCAGATTTCCTTTCCCGAAGGGAAAAACACCGTTATGTTTTGTCTTTATCAGATGATCCGGCAGAAGCGTAACAGAGTAAGTTCCGCGCTGTGATTCAGAATTTGCTTCCTTTACCGGTTTATTGCGCCACCAGTAAAAATGATTTCCTGTAAGACAGATTTGTGAGAATACCGGTTTCTTTTCCGGGGTGTACGGGAAATTAAAGTTCCAGATATCATTATCGACAGCACAATTATTTTTCCGGGCGACATGTTTTACCAGAGAGATCCACTCGCTGTTATCGGCATAGGCTCGAATTGGCGGAACGGCTGACAGGATCGCTTTTCCTCCGCCGGGATAGGTTTTCATCGTGACAGCCGCGGAACCATCGCTGAATGTTGCCAGAACGGATGTATTATCGGCGGGGATCAATTTATATTTCGCACTTCCAAGGATGGGTGGAGTGATTGTTTTTTTCATGTCGTTCCATACAGGATGATCGGAGAGTTTCAATTTCAGATTTGCAGAATTTTCAATAGAAACCTTTTCTGTTCCGAAAATTTCTTTTGCCAAATAGGAAGTGTTTGCGGCATCCGGTGCATACCGGAAAATTTCCGGATCAAGACAGATCAGAGTTCCACCTTTCCGGAGAAACTCTTGAAACTTTTCTGCCAGTTTCGGATCAAGGATGTGGGCTTTGGCGATGACGATGATGTTCCAATCTGTTAATTTTGCTGTTCCATACTGGATCTGCGTATCTGAAATAAACCGGAACCAGGTTCCGGCGGCAGGGCCCAGCAGTGAAAAAAGATTTTCTTCTTCATTCAAATGATTCCAGCGTTTGGAAAGTGCCGTGTCATTGGAAAGGAAAAATGCAAAATCTTCTTTCGGAAATTTCAATAACGGCATCGTTTGAATGGCTTTGCTGATTTCCAACGTTGTTTCCCAGCGGGGACGGTGTCCGTAACGGCAGAATACAGTTCCGCCTCTCATGGCAGTATGTCCTCTCCAGTCAGCGGGCCAATGTTCCAAACCGGTAGCACCTCCACGGGCAAGCTGACTGAAAATCGCTGCAGTCTTTTCTGTCCCGAAAGAACCGTAAGTATTTTCTGTATGACAAATTCCCCATACCGGTTTTCCTGTGAGGTCTTTCATATATTTTGCCATGAATGCAGGTCTCTGCGGAAATTGCGGATTGCTCTGAACGTTCATAACGTCAACGTATGCCGCAAAACGGCTCGGCTGAGTCAAATGCATCCACTCTGTCCCGCCGAATGATTTGCAAACAAGCGGTTGTCCATCAGGCTGACGGTGTTTCCGGCTGAGACGGAACAGTTCTTTTTGTAATTCAATCATTACGTCGATACAGTATTTCCGGACAGCCAGCCATTGAAACGGTTCATCATCAGATTTTTCGGATGAAGGTATTGAGAATTTACCATAACCGTAATCCCGTTTGATCCTTTCCAATGTCTTTTGAAAAACGATATCATTCTTATATGCAGGATTGTGGGATTTCCGGATCAATGACCGGTCATAATGACTTAAAACTTCATCACCCAGCCGGACACCCATGATCATGCCGTCATGTTTTTTCAGGAATTCATCCAATTCATCAACGATTTTTTTCCGTATGCCCGGATCATAAACAGCCTTGTAATCATGATTGTAATAGCCGAAGTAAACCATTGCACCGATTCCGGTCTTTTTGCACCAGTCAAGAACTTCCTGCGGAGTTCCGCTGAGCCGGATATCAGGGTGAATATTGTATTTTTTATATTCTTCCAGAATCTCATCAATGGAATATTGATAGCCGTACTGCAGTGCGTTGGAAATATTTTTTGGGTGTGTGGGATGATGCCAGACTGTTACGCTGTTTTTCCCCTGAAAAGGTGTCTCGTTTGTGAATAATTCTTTGTAGAGACGTTTCGATGTTTTCCAGTAAATGTCATCTGCAGAGTCTCCATCATCCCCCGTACCGTCCGGAAGAGCAATACCGGAAAGGACCTGCCCGTAATTTTTTCCTTCACCATAGAACATACGAAAGCGGGAGATTTCATGAAAAGAGGTGCGCAGCGGAGTCCAGGTTGAATAAACGCGTTTTCCGGAGGAGTGGTTTCTGCTGATATTGATTTTCCAAAGTAATTTTACCAATCCCCGTTCAGAATTTTCATCATAGCCGATATCTTTCAGCGGGATCATGAACTGGATGAGAGAGCAATCTTTGGAAACTTTTCCGCCCCATGCTTTGCATTTGCTGTTCCAGGCAGATGACATCTCCTGACCGTCAAGGATATTTCCGGCTGTATCAAAAACAAAATGATAATACGGATTATTTGTTCTTCCGGTCTGGGTAATAAAAAATTCTATGGATTCATTCCGGAAAACGCTCCGGTCATCGCATTTTTTTTTTAATGGAGTATTTACATCACGCCCGGGATGATAAAGGAGTGCTGTTCCGAACAGAGTACTTCCGGTCATTGCAAGATAGACTTCTGTTTTTTCTTTTGCGATTGCTCCGGAAGGAAATGAGACGAAGTCAGAGAGTTTTACAGCTTTTTTTTGAAACTCCGGATTCAGTTTCCCCTGAAACTCCGGTGCTTTGTCAAGATAAGGGATAGCAAAATCTCCCTTGTCCAAAGTCAGTTTGACATCATCAAAAACGATAGATCCTCTCAACCCGGAACCGGAAATTTCCAGATGGACCCCGTTGGCTTCTTTCGGGACAGTGAACGGAAAACGCAAAGTTACCCAATTTCCGTTTGTTGATTTTGTGATTTTCGGACTTCGCAGGATCACGTCCAGCCGTTTTTTCCCTTCCGCCCAGAGGCCTTTCTGTACACAGCCGGACCAGAACCTGAGGACGACTCCGGCACGTCCACCCGTCATAGCACTCTTGTATCTGACTTCCAGAAGATAGGATTGTCCCGGCTCAACCATATAAATCGTGCGGGCAAAAATACCGCTCCAGTTATTTTTCGGATTATCCAGAACGAATCCGCCGGAGTTGTTTTCGCCTGCGGAAGGATCAAATCTCACCCCGGGAGAGAATTTTCCATTGGGGGCAGAAACATCTTTCCACCATTTTGCACCTTCCTCAAATTCCGGATTCCATTTTTTGTTCAAACGGAAATCTTTTTTAGGAACTGCTGAAACTTTTTTTTCAACTTTTGCCGCCGAACACGGAATAATTTCCACATCGTCCACAACGATTTTTCCTTTCAAATATCCCGCAGAAAGCTCCAGATGGATTCCGTTTGCCCCGGAAGGAACATTGAAGGTATATTCATAATTTTTCCACTCGTTTCCTGATGTGGATTGTTTGATTCTTGTTGTAGTGACTGCTTGTTTTAAACGTTCTTTTCCTTCAGCCCACATTCCTTTTTGAACAGTGTTTTTCCAGAACCTGATCCGGGCTTTGAAGTCTCCGTTCTTGATTTCAGCCTTATATTTGAATCTCAGAATATATCTTCCCCCGGGCTGAACGATCCAAAGAGTTTTGGCGAAGACACCGCTCCATTTTTCTTTCGGATTTTCGATCACAAGAGCGCCGCTTCCATTGACACCTTGCCCCCGGCTGATGGAAACTCCCTGTCGGAAATCCTTTCCGGAAACATCTTTCCACCATTTTTTTCCCTGTTCAAAACCAGGGTCCCATTTTCTGTTGACGGACAAATCTGCTTCCTGAGAACAGAGAACGGTTGATAAAAAGAAGCCGGCGCAATATAAATAAAATTTAACGTTCATGAGAAATACTCCTTTTACCAGCTTCTTACAATATAATCTTTGGAATTACCGAACTGTTTCATCTGAAAAAGAGTGTGGTTTGAAACATGGCCGTCAAAGAAAGAGGCAACATATTTATCTTCATGTACGGGCTTCGGCTGCTGAACGAGTTCGTCTTTATAAATTTCGTAAGCATAACAACGGCCCATCACATTGTTGGATCCCTTGTTCCATTGACTGCACCAATAAAGAAATGCGGTAGATGCGCTGCTGATAGCTGAACTTTTCATCAATTTTGCCTGTGTGGTTCCAAACATCTGCATACCAGCCCTGAGATTTGCAAGATAGGTACGGCGGGTAAGACCTTGTTTGTACACATAATCTTCAATATAAAAACCGGGTCCTGATGTTTCAGATGTAATTCTTGTGACATTAAGTTTATTACTCGGACAACCGAATGCATTTCCGGAAACGCCATAGTCTTCCAGCATCATGACATACCAATACCGCGGTCCCATTCCTGTAGGCATCACCCACTCGTTATTATCCTGTGTGTACATGAGACTTGTTGACATGATCTGCTTCAGATCTGCCTGACAATCTGCCTGGCGTCCTTTTTCGCGGGCTTTATTCAAAGCAGGAAGCAGCATACCGGCTAAAATTGCAATGATGGCAATCACAACCAACAGTTCAATCAGCGTGAATGATGATTGAATAAAGATGTGAAAGCGTGAAGTGCGCCCTCGCGGGCGTGAGGATGTGTTTTTTTTGAAGAACGCAGACATTTTCATTTGGACTGATCCTTTCTATCTGTTTTTTGATATTTTTTACAAACTGACCCTGCTGTTTATAATGATTCCGCAAAAAGATATTGTTTTTGCGGCATTTCAACGGAAATAACTCCGTTCTCTATCACGCGTATCTTGCCCTCTCCCGAAATCCTCCTCCACTTCGCGGCAGAACAGAAAGGTAATGAAATGGCAACGTTTTCTTCTTGTGACAGGCGTTCACGAAAGAGCAGCAGAAATGATTTTTTCAGCTTTTTATCCACCGCAAGAAAGCCTGTGACAGAAGCTCCATCCGGACGGGAACCGATAGGATAAATCTCACACTGAATCAGTTGATCCCGGTATTTATGGTGCAGATCAGCGATTTTACGCAAGATTTTCTTTGACGACTCTCCAATCTTTGACGGTGCTGTCCAGATCAGCGGATTGGAAAACAGTGCAATCGCAGCCCAGTATTCCTGAGAATAGCTGTCAGGACACTTATCCGGGAAATCCTTGTAGGTTTCGTGTTGAATATCATCTGTACAAGGTATTTCTATCTGCAAATCCGCAGGATCAAGATATTTGGAAAGATCCCACAGGTTCCGCAGCGTTTTTTCAGGATGATAGTTGTATTCCGCATTATAATAGATATGGCAATAACGGTTTTCCAGAAAGATATTTCCATATTCCAGAAAGAACCAGTATCCCGGACGCTGTCCATTGGTGGTGTCCAGATTGAAATATACTTTACCGTTACTCTTTTCGTGAACATATTCAAGGAGTAAACGAAGATTATCTTCAGCCTTCTTGGTTCGTATCAGCACGCCATCAATCTTGAAGTTGGTGAACCCGTATTCACGATAAAAAGCAAGCAGAGTTTCCGCTTGGGCTTTCCAGTCTTCGTATTCGCAATTCATTGATGGGGCAAACCATAAAGCCGGTTTGACGCCTGCGTGTTCTGCTGCGGCAATGATCTTGTCAAAAGAACCGTTGAGCCGTTCTCTGGAGATTGTCCAGAAATCTTCGCGAACACGTCTGTTGTAGTTCTGAAGATTGGAAAGAGACTTTCCGGTTTGCCATTCGTCATCAATTTGATAAAAATCTGCATGGATCTTCCCGGCGGCTTTCATCTCTTCGATCAGGAATTCTTCGCTGATATATTCCCTGAATTTTCCGCATCCCCATGGATTTACCATAATATTCATGGACTTTGAGGGATAACGCAAACGGATAAACTGTTTCAACAGGCTTTTTTGTTCTTCGGATGATGAATAAACAATTAAATCATGCCGGTATCCTGTGAACTTACAGCCGCGATATGTTTCTGAGGGATGGATCCCCCAGCAGCAGGAATCAATCTGTTTTCCTGTTATACGGAAATCATAATTTTCAAGGTCACGGCGTTCTTCGCTGGGGGGAGCTTCCTGCAAAAACAAAAATCCGGAGCCGTCTTTTCCATTGCAGTAAAGAAGATTTCCGCAGACGAATTCCTGATCTGAAACAGGTGTTTCAACGACGAGTTCGTTGGTTTCATCGGTTCTCCCGCGAAACAGAACGGAGAGTTCCGGTCGATAATCCTCTGCACAGCAAATGCTGTCGGCAACAGATTCACGCTGGTTCGTAAAGTAACGTTTATTATTCAATCCGCCGCGATTTGTCCAAAAAGCCAACGGCTGAACCTGCAGGGAAACAGTATTTTGTACAGAAATGCCGGGAAAGGCAGGATAGATCAGGTACTCGCGAAGATATTTTGTTTCTGCAAAAGCTTCTTCCATAGAGATTGAGACTTTGACATGTTCTGAATCTTTATAACTTTGCGGAACAAGTTGTGCAGAAATATCCGTAATGTGCCACTGGACTCTCTTTGTGGAATGTGCGGCTTGCATACCGATAAATGCCAAGTCGGCAGTTTCCTTCTGAGCTGATGCAAATTCTCTTCCCGAATCATCCGAAAGAGAAACCGTTTTGGGTGCCCCGAGTGAAAGATCAAGTTTGCGGGAGATTCTGCTGTTGCTTATGATAAGATGAGAGTCATCTGATGATATCCTGATATCTTGATAACGGAATAATGTTTTCATTTTTTTTATATGTTGTTGGTTATAAAAAGACGCATCCTGCGTCCTTGATCTGTAAATAATATAGCATCTTGCCAAACGTTTGTCAAGCTGAAAAATAAAAAAAATGCTGCGGCTTTGAAATAGCTTTTTTCGTTAAAAAACATTTATGGCATTTTTATCTTTTGTCCACCTGTTTCTTTCAAATTCTGCCGATTGATCTGTTTCTCTCCGGTTTCTGCCTGAAATTCGGGATAATTGTCTGAAAATATTTGAGAACAGACTTGAAATTTACCGGAATGTGAGTTATCTTACCGTATATGGACTCATTATGAGTCTGGAAATTTTAAGGAGGAAAGAAAAATGGCAGCTAAAGTTGACGAAGCAAAGTGCGCTGGATGCGAATCCTGCGTTGGTGCTTGCCCCGTTTCCGCTATCGCAATGGTCGATGGCGTTGCAAAGGTGAGCGAAAGTGATTGCATTGATTGCGGTGCATGCGTTGGTACATGCCCCGTCGAAGCTATTACTCAGTAATTTGAGTAAGATCACTTCACCATGTTGACGGCGATTTCCGTTTGAAAAAACGGGTCGCCGCAGTAGGAAAAAGCCGGGGGCAGCCTCGGCTTTCCTTTTTTCTTCCCCATATCTTTTGTAAAAAAAAAGAGGTTTTTTATGGAAATGTTAAGTACAGAAGTTTCTGGATTCCTTGCAAACTCTTCCATGATCCGGAAAATGTTTGAAGCCGGTGTGGAACTCAAGAAAAAATACGGCGCCGATAAAGTTTATGATTTCAGTCTCGGAAATCCTGACCTTCCTCCTCCCGCTCAAGTGAAAGCAGCTCTTCATGAAATCGCAGATAAAGCAGACCAGCCCTTTGCTCTCGGATATATGCCTAACGCCGGATATCCTGATGTCCGCGCCATCGTTGCTGCAAAGGTTTCCGAAGAACAGGGCGTGACCATCAGCGCAAATGAACTCATCATGTCCTGCGGTGCCGCAGGCGGTTTGAATGCTCTCTTCCGTGCGATCCTCACTCCCGGTGCAGAAGTGATCTGTCCTTCCCCCTACTTTGTGGAATATGGGTTCTATACCGGAAATTTCGGCGGAAAACTTGTCCCGGTCAAATCAAAAGACTTTACTTTTGAACTGGATATTCCTGCTATCGCTGCCGCAGTCAACGAAAAGACAAAAGCGGTGATCATCAACTCCCCCAACAACCCCACGGGGCAGATTTACTCCGCTAAAGAGATCAAAGAACTCTGTGATGCGCTCCATGCGGCAGAAGAAAAGTTCGGAACAAAGATCTGTCTGATCTCCGATGAACCCTACCGTTTCCTGAACTTCGATAATGTGGAGATCCCCTCCGTGTTCTCCTATTACGACAACAGTGTGGTGATCGGTTCCTACTCCAAGAACCTCTCTCTTGCCGGGGAACGCATGGGCTACATTGCAGTCAATCCGAAGATGTATGACCTTGAAAAATTCATGGCGGCGATCACCATGACCACCCGTATTCTGGGAACCGTGAACGCTCCCTGTATCGGACAGCAGCTTCTCCGCACCTGTATCAACGCACAAGTGGATCTTGAAGTCTACCGTCAGAGACGCGCTGTGATGGCAAAAGTTCTGGAAGAAGCCGGACTTGAGTTCACACTTCCCCGCGGAGCATTCTACTTCTTCGTGAAGTCCCCCATTGCTGATGAAACCGAGTTCGTAAAAGAGCTGGCAGAATCCTGTGTTCTTGCAGTTCCCGGACGTGGATTCGGCTGTCCCGGCTACATCCGCCTGACCTTCTGTGTCAGCGAAAAAGTGATCGCAAACTCTGCGGATGCGTTCAAGAAAGTTATGGCGAAATACAAATAACCCTTTTAAGGAGAAAAAGTTATGGATATCATTGCAAAAATGGAATCGATCAGAATCGTTCCGGTTCTGGTGCTCAACGACCTGAAAGAAGGTCTGCAGGTTTGCGAACAGCTTTGCCGCTGCGGACTTCCTGCTGCTGAAATCACATTCCGTACAGCCGCTGCGGAAGAAGTGATCCGCGAAGCCTCCAAACAGTTCCCCGAAATGTTTATCGGTGCCGGAACTGTTCTGAACGTGAAGGACCTTCACAGAGCTTTTGAGGCAGGTGCAAAATTTGCTGTTGCTCCCGGATTCAACCCCACTGTTGTCAAAGAAGCTATGGCAAACAATTTCACCTTTGCTCCCGGCGTTTGCACCCCCAGCGAATGTGAGCAGGCTATGGAACTCGGATGCAAATTCCTGAAGTTCTTCCCCGCAGAAGCTGCAGGCGGAATCCCGTTCCTGAAATCTCTGGCTGCTCCCTACAAGCATCTCGGAATCCGTTTCATGCCCACAGGCGGAGTCAAACCCTCCAACGCAGCAGATTATCTGGCAATCCCTGAAATCGCATGTGTCGGCGGCACCTGGCTGAACAAGACCGATGACGAAACCGTGAAAGCAGCTGTTGAACTGGCAGCTCAGTTCAAAAAATAAGGAGTTCTTCAAATGATCATCGAAACAAGAAAACCTGAAGATTGCAAGTACGATATTCTCTCTCTCGGCGAAATCATGCTCCGTCTTGATCCCGGTGATTCCAGAATCCACACCTCCCGTGAATTCCGTGTCTGGGAAGGCGGCGGAGAATACAATGTGGCACGCGGTATGCGCCGCTGCTTCGGTAAACGCGCCGGTGTTGTCACCGCTTTCGCTGACAACCCGGTCGGACGCCTCGTGGAAGATTTCATCCTCCAGGGCGGTGTCGATACTTCTCTCATCCGCTGGGTCCCCTATGATGGGATCGGAAGAAGTGTCCGCAACGGTTTGAACTTCGTGGAAAAAGGCTTCGGTGTCCGTGGTGCGCTCAGCTGCGCAGACCGTGGAAATACTGCTGTTTCCCAGCTCAAAAAAGGCGATATTGACTGGGATTACATCTTCGGAACTCTCGGTTCCCGCTGGTTCCACACAGGCGGAATCTTCGCTGCTCTCTCCGATACCACTCCGGAAGTTGCCATCGAAGCTCTCAAGACCGCTAAAAAGTACGGAACCATCACCAGTTATGACCTGAACTACCGCGCTTCTCTCTGGAAGGGAATCGGCGGAATCGAACGCGCCCGCGAAGTCAACTGCGAAATCGCAAAGTATGTCGACGTCATGATCGGTAACGAAGAAGACTTCACAGCATGTCTCGGTCTGGAAGTTGCCGGTGCCGACAAGAACCTGACCGTTCTGCCTATCGACGGTTTCAAGAACATGATCAAGACCGCTGTTGCAAAATACCCCAACTTCAAGGCTGTCGGAACCACTCTGAGAACCGTGAAGACTGCAACAGTCAACGATTGGAGCGCAATTCTCTGGACAAACGGCGAATTCTACAAAGCCGCACAGCGTGACGGATTGGAAATCTATGACCGTGTCGGCGGCGGCGACAGCTTCGCTTCCGGTCTGATCTACGGCCTCATGGAAAAAGATGATCCGGAAGTCGCAGTCAACTTCGGTGCTGCACACGGCGCACTGGCTATGACCACCCCCGGCGATACCAGTATGGCAACTCTGAAAGAAGTTGAAAAACTGGTCGGCGGCGGCAGCGCACGTGTAGATCGCTGAGTTTTTCATCAGAGAAAGAGGACGGGGAGACAAAAGAAAAACTTTTCAGGAAAGTTTTTCTCCTTTCTCCCCGAACCCCTCTTTTCTCTTTTCAAACCTTTTTGCAGCATTCATATTTTTGAAGTTCTCAAAAATATAAATGCTATCGTAAAAGTTGATAGTTCTTATGATGGTATATTAATTTTTGGGTTGCAAAGAATTGATATGCGAGGTAATTTCAAAAGCGCTGTTCCCCATACAGGTTGGTAAATCCTTCTGCTATTTCAACTTTAAGATGGCATTTCGATTTTTACATCGTAAAAATCGGAATGCCGCAAAAAGGTTTGGAAAAAAGGGGTGGAGTTTGAGGAGGGGAAA
>SUVT01000134.1 GCA_015061845.1 Lentisphaerota bacterium | reverse complement strand
GGAGCGTTTTCGGCTTGTCCTCCATAGCTTCAGCGAAGGAGGATGGTAGCCACGCTCAAACTACCATTTCCAACTCATCAACAATCTTTTTTCAGCCAAATTTTGCCGGACTTTTGAAATTACCTCATATAAAAAATCGAACTCCATACCCGTTTTTTTGAGTATGGAGTTCGTTGTAAATGATTCCGTAGATCGTTATCTGGAATACGCCTTCATGACTTTAGCAAAGGCCTCGACCAGTTTATCCAATGCGGCACGGTCACTCATCAGCCACTGGATCCCAAGCAGAATGATCCGGTTTTGAATGATATCACGGACAACTTCATGGCTTTCGACCCGGTATTTTTCCGGAGCAACGTTCCAGAGATTCTGTTCATAAGTTACTGCTCCCCAGCCGCCGAAGACTTCATTTGCGCCTTCTGCATTGACCGCTGCAATGACATCCGCCTTGGTCAAGCCCGGTTTCAGAACTTCCGGATCAACGGTGATGCCGAACACATAATAACTCTGCATGGTTGCGCACCGTCCGGGTGCCTGAGTTTTCAGTCCGGGGATCGCTTCCAGTTTTTTACGCAGATATTCCGCATTTTCTGAACGGTAAACGGTATCAGATTCCAGATGATCAAGCTGATCAAGCAGGATTTGTGCCTGAAATTCTGTCGCCCGGTAGTTATGGCAAAGCAAGCCCATTTCCGGTTTTCCACCTGTTGCAGCACCGCGCTTCCCGCCGGGAACATAACCGATATGTTTCAAACGACAGATCGTCTCAAAAAGTTTCGGATCATTGGTTGTACAGAGACCACCTTCGCCGGAGGTCATGATCTTGGACTGCTGGAAGCTGAAACTGCCGACTTTTCCGAAGCTGCCGACACCTTTTCCGTTCCATTTTCCGCCGTGAGCATGGGCGCAATCTTCAATGACTGCAATTCCGTGTTTGACAGCAATGGCACAGATTTTATCCATATCTGCCATGGAACCGAAGAGATGTACCGGAATAACTGCTTTTGTGCGGGGGGTGATAGCTGCTTCAAATGCTTCCGGATCAAGACAGAATGTATCTTTTTCTCCATCAACGAAAACTGGTGTTGCCCCGAGATAGACCGGTGCCATTCCGGTAGCCATCCATGTCCAGCTGGGAACGATCACTTCATCGCCGGGACCAATGCCGAGCGCGGCAAGGGCACATTCCAGTGTGGTGGTTCCGTTGACCATGAAAATCCCATATTCCGCATTGTGATACTCTGCAAATTTCTTTTCAAATTCGTTTTCGACCGGACCGTAAAAACTCCAGTTTGCGCTCATGTAAATTTCCCGCAACTTATCCCCTGTTTCCGGATAGACCGGGGGCCACGGTGCAAATGTCTTCGGTTCAGAAAAGACCGGCGTGCCGCCATTGACTGCTAATGTATTCATCTGTTTTCTCCTTGTAGCAATAACCAACTAAAATTACCATGAAAAGGTCGCTTTGTCAAACCCAAAATGAATTTTTTATTGAAACAACCTCTGATTTTCTTTACTTTCGATGAAATATTCCGTCTGATATCCTGATTTGACCGCAGATATCAGGAGAACTTATCCGGAATCCCATTGTTCCACCGGGTGATGGAATTTCAAGAAAGATTTCTTTTTCCCCTTCCATTTCAATGCGCCGGATGATCTCATTTTTATTAAAAAGTTCCAGTACGACCTGTTTTATTCCGATTCCATGGATATTGCAGGAAAAAGTCTTATAAAGATTTTCCGGAATTCTGTAAAGAAGTGATGCTCTGCTGTTGACTCCGAAGGTGATCGTATTATCCTTTTCTTCGTATTTTCGCAGCGCAAAACCACTCCCGCCAATGGGATAATGGTAAGGCGAAAACTCATTCAGTTTCCGTTCAGAAATGCTTGAATTTTCTCCGGAGGCAATCAGCAGAACTGTTGCGATAGCATCTGCTGCAAGCTGCAGGGAACGAGTAAACATCAATTCGAGATTTTCCTCAATACTCCGGTGGCTTTTGCCATATTGTTTTTCAACAGCTATATCAAAAAGAATTTGTCTGCTTTGGGCTGTGTCACGCACATATCTGGCATAGAGAAGCGGGACAAATTCTTCACTGTCAGAAGTTAACGGATGCGGTTCGACTGTGATGGAATGAAAGCGTTCCGGAAGGGAGATGCTGCAAAGATATTTTGCGATATCGGCTCCGAACAGACGGTCCAGAACAAAAAGATCTGTTCCGTCTGCGCCTTCCAGAGCATGTACTCCAAATGTGGAATCTTCCAGAAAGTGCAGAAGACACCCCAGAAATTTCCATGCCTCTTCCTGTTCTCCGTTTTTCAGCAGCGGAATGATTTTATTCAGATAGAACCGGAATCCGGATTCCACATGAATGATATTTTCATTTTCATGATGATTGAACGGAAAATTCCCTTTTACATCCCGGTCCCAGTAACGGTAAAATTCCTCAACTGGTGTGTGCGGCGGATAATGAAATTGAATCCCGTCATGAAAATACATATAGGGTTTTACTTCCGATGTCCGTTCTTCAAAATAAAAATCCGGATACGCACAATAGCTTTGAATCAGGTTCTCCGCATGAGCAATATGGTTGCTTTTCAGAGCCTGTCTTGTTAAACACTGATGAAATATCAATCCCGGCATGATTTACTCCCGTTTTCCATTGTAATTTATCCCTGGAAACGGACTTTTTCAACTGCTTCTGTCTGAAAAATTCCCATTTTTAAGATGATATTTCATCTTTTCAGGTTCTCTTCCTCTTGAAAAATCTATTTCTTTGTGATAATGTACAGATGATAGAACATCTTGAAGTATGAGGAGACTGCAGAATGGATACTTCTTTCCGGCACGATTGCGATTTTGAAAATGGCAGAAAATTTTACTATGGTTCTGTTTGCGTTATCGACTTGAACGGCTCTTTCTATCAAATGGGCAGACAATACGGCGCATTGATGCGGAATGAGCTGGAAAAAGTTTACCGTTTTGCATGTGCCAATCAGGAAGGGTTCAAGTACCGGAACTGTCTTGGGGGGAGTGAAAACTCTGTATGCGGATTCCGTAAATATGATGAATTTTTCCGTGGGATGAGCGAAACAAGCAATCTGAGCGTGGATCAGCTTCTCATCGTGAACGCAGTGGAAGTCGTTTATCTTGATTTGATTGCCAACGGAATGGGCGAAATGTTTGATGCTTCCCGCTGTTCCTCTCTTGCTGTAAACAGTTCATTGACGGAAAATGGGAAAACTGTTGTCGGCAGAAATTATGATTGGCTTCCTGAATTCAAAGAGATTGCCGATACACTTGTTCTGACAGTGCTTCATCCTTCAGACGGGAGCAATGCCGTTGCCACATTCAACTGGGCGGGATGTCTGTATATGACCACCGGAATGAACAGCGCGGGGCTTTATCTCGGATTGAACAGCGGTATGTTTGCCGATAAAAATGTGTGTCCTGACCGGATCCATAATGTCTGGATGCTTTGGGAAATGCTCTGGAACTGCTCCGATTTTGAAACGGTCAAACACTGTTTCAATACGATCAGATCCGCAGCCGGATATCTGATTATGGGGGCTTCTGCTGACGAGACGGAATGTTTCCAATGGCATACCCGGGGCGCATGGATCCCTGCGCCCAGATCCGGGAATGGAGAGCTTCTTGCCGCAGCCAATCACTTTGCTACTCCCGGATGGGAAAATGATCCTCTGGCAGAAGATAATACCATTGCAAGCAGCGTTCAGCGCAGAGAAAATCTTATTGCTCTGGCAAAAAATTACAGCCGGATCTCTCCTGTTGAGATGATGGAGCTTCTTTCAGTTCCCTATGTTCAGGGCGGTGCAAAAGTCAAAGGTACGATGTTCCAGATCGTTGCAGACATGGCGCAGAAAAACTGGTATATCCGAACCTGTCTGATGAATGACTGGGCTTGTGTGCCGCTTGCGGATATCTTGAAACCCAAAGCTGCCGGGTAATTATTCCATGACCTGCAGTCTTCCGGGAAGGTGGATCGTGGAAAAAACAGCGGTTCATTCCGGAAGAAAACAACAGCCGGACAACATAAATAACACTCCTGCAACGGGAATCAAAGCATAGATTTTTCTCATAGGAAGATTCTTGTACAAAATTGAAATTTTTTTAATGTAATGAGGAAATTTCAAAAGTCTTCAAATATGAGCCTGTTCAATTTCATATCTTTGTTTGCAAAACGGGCAATCAGCATACATAATATTTGTTCTCCTGAGTGTAATGAATCCCCGGGGGGAATATACTGTTTGACAGATGTTTTTCAACCCCTTATTTCTATATTTTTATGCAATCCTTTATACAGTATCTGAACTTTTCATTTGAAAGTGGAAAACAGTTGTGATATATTGCCC
This sequence comes from Lentisphaerota bacterium, assembly GCA_015061845.1. Lineage (GTDB taxonomy): Bacteria > Verrucomicrobiota > Lentisphaeria > Victivallales > UBA1829 > SIG79. Next base: position 2,560 of record SUVT01000134.1, on the reverse strand, counting down.
TGTATAAAACAGAAAACCAACAAGGAGTTTACCATGCAAGAGTATCATGCCGATCCGGAACGTTATTCCCTTATGCCCCGACGCCGCTGCGGAAAAAGCGGAGTGATCCTCCCTCAAGTGTCTCTTGGATTATGGCACAACTTCGGGAGCGTTGACTCTTTTGACAATGCCCGGCGTATGTTGAGAAAAGCTTTTGATCTCGGTATTTTTCACTTCGATCTTGCCAATAACTATGGACCGCTCCCCGGCTCTGCAGAAGAAAATTTCGGAAAAATCTTTTCTCTTGATTTGAAAAAACACCGGGATGAACTGCTGATTTCCACCAAAGCCGGCTATTTGATGTGGGAAGGCCCCTACGGCGAATGGGGCTCCCGCAAAACGCTGATCTCCAGCTGTGACCAGAGTTTGAAACGGATGAAACTGGATTATGTGGATATCTTCTATCACCACCGTCCGGATCCTGAAACTCCACTGGAAGAAAGTATGCAGGCCCTTGATTATATTGTCCGCAGCGGCCGTGCGCTCTATGTTGGAATTTCCAATTATTCAACGGAAGATGCCGCAAAAGCATTTGCCATTCTGCGGGAGCTGAAAACTCCGGGCGTGATCTATCAGGGCAGATTCAACATGATGGGACGGCAGCTTGAAAACAGCGGAATGTTTGACATGCTTGATTCCATCGGGGTAGGGGCAATCTGTTTTTCACCTCTGGCTCAAGGGATCTTGAGTACAAAATACTTGAACGGGATCCCTGAAAATTCCCGGGCGACAAGAAATCATTTTCTGAAAACAGAAAACATTACGGATGAGTTGCGGAAGAAGATATTCCAACTCAACGAAATAGCAAAGGAGCGTTCACAAACACTTGCTCAGATGGCTCTTGCATGGATTCTGAACCGGAAAGGCGTGACTTCTGTCCTCTGCGGTGCCAGCTCTCCGGAACAGATCTCTGAGTGCGCAAACGCTCCTGCCAATACTGCTTTTTCAGAAGAAGAACTGCAGAAAATCGATTCTATCGTTCTTCCCTGAAAAACTGTTGTTACGATCCGTTATTTTACAAGCTGTTTGTCAAGGAAAGTCTGCATTGCTTTACGGGCTTCCTGACTGATAGCGTGTCCATTGCGATACATCGGGAAAATAACTTTTTCTCCTTTCAGATTGTTGAATGCCGAATAAACAGAACTTGGGGAACAGGTCGTATCAACATAACCGACAGTAACGATGGTTGGGACTTTGATTCCACTTGCAAATGTTGCACAGTCAAAGTACGGGGCAACTTCCTGTACTTTTTTGTCGCGTAAAGAAACGCAAAGCTGCGGCCAGCCGGGCTGACGATTATCCTGCAGTGCAAGATGATCGCACAATGCCGGAACACTGGCGGCAACGCAAGTGATGTTTTTGTTCAGATATCCCATTGCAAGAGCAGTCCCGCCGCCCTGACTGTTTCCTGCCGCAGCAAAGTGTTTCCCGTCAAACTCGGGAAGTTTTGCAACATAATCGATGGCACGGCTCATCGCAAGCCAGACTTTGCGGTAAACATATTCATCCCGGTTATTGGCATTTTCTCTGAAATATGCTTTTGTTTTGCAGGATTTATTCAGCTTTGTATAAAATTCCCGCTGTTCTTTGAATGTTTTCGCTGTCGGATAGGGATGAACATTCATGTAAAGATGAATGGCAGGGATCGTGCATGTGATATAATTATTCGGAGAAACTGTTCCGGGTCCGGCTCCGGGAACTCCTGCGACTGCTGGATATTTTCCGGGTTTTGCCGGGATGGACAAGAAGCCGGTAATCGCTCCGCTGCCATCGGGATGTTTGACTGTTACCCGGAAAACTTTATAGCCCTTGCGTTTGATATCGGCTGCAGGAACCACAATGACTTCTGCTTTGGCATAAGCTTTGAGCCCTTGCTGCCAGAATTGCTCAAAATCAGCAGGGACTTTTCCGGATTGACGGATCTTTTCCGGTTCTATAAGCACGCCGCCCTTCACCGGAAGTTTATTGATACTTTTCCAGCTGATTTTTTCTTTTCCGTTTTTATACGGGGTAGGGGAGACCATGATAAAGCCTGGTCGGTTGGGTTTGACTTTGAATGTGAATGGATTCCCTTTACTGAGATCAGCTTTCACTGATTTCAGACGGATCCGGTTGCCATCATTGACAAACAGTTCTATCGTTCCTGTTGTCATGAGTTTATCTTTGCTTTCATAAGCTGTAACTTTGAATGTTACTTCTTCGTTGACTTTGTAATTTCTGAATTCAGTTGGCACGATTTCAATCATCTCTGCAGAAAACAGCGTACAACTGAAGAGAAACATTGCACAAAGCATTGATCTGATCATTTTTTTTCTCCTGTGTAATATATTGTTGGTTGTAATATTTCAAATGCGGAACGATACGACTGATTTTCACGGATCACTTTCATTTATCTGAGGCAATTTCAAAAGTCTTCAAAAATGGCAGAAAATTCTTGTTGCGATCTGCAAATGGAGCGTTTTCGGTGGTTACCCTGTGGGTAGCCACGCTCAAACTACCATTTCCAACTCATCAACAATCT
>SUVT01000133.1 GCA_015061845.1 Lentisphaerota bacterium | reverse complement strand
TCCACCGGGAAATCCGGATTTTTTTACAGCAGAGGGATTCTCCCCCATAACAGCAGCATACTGCGCCTGTGTGACCTCAAACTTTCCGATGTAGTAGTTTTCTTTCAGAACGACCGGATATTCCCGATCCGTTCCACCGCTTTCATTATCACGCTTTCCCAAAACGAAACGGCTGTGATCGACCCGGATCATTTCTATTGAAAGATGCCCGACAGGAATCACCAGACGGGGACCGGGATCGTTTTTTCTTACGGCGGAGGTTGTTCTTGGGACAGGAAGATTATTAGGATCAACAAGATCGACCCGGGGCAAAGGGTTTACTTTCTGCACAGAATTCACAACAGCACTATTCTCTGCAGTCGGCTTTTTGTAGAAGTGACGGTAACATATGTAAGCGACAACGAAGATCAGGATAATTGCAATGATCCTGTTTAAACCAAAACCGCCGGGTGTATGACCGGCGGTTTTTTCCTGATTCAATTCTGACATCAGAAGATTACTTCTTTACGAGAACGACACGGAAACCAATGGTTTGGTTTGTCTTTCCGGGTGCAGCAGAAAAACGGGCTGCGGAACGGCAGAGTATACCGCCGTTTGCCCAGGAACCACCGCGAAGAACACGCTTGCCATCTTTTGTACGATCCATGCACCATTCCCAAACATTACCGTGCATGTCATAAAGACCCCATGCGTTTGCGCCGTAGCTGCCAACGGGGGTGGTTCTCTTTACATACTTACCTTTCCGTCGGGTTCCATAAGGCTGAGATCCGTAACAATTGGCTTTGTCACCGTTCAAAGCATTTCCCCAGAAGAACGGAGTCTGGGTTCCGGCGCGGCAGGCATATTCCCACTGAGCAGAGGTGGGCAGAACAAATTTCCAACCGGCAGGAGCATAATTTCCACTATTGAGTCTGTCACAGAACATTTGTGCCTGATTCCATGTGACATTTTCAACGGGGAGAGAACCGCCTTTGAAACGGGAGGGATTCTGGTTCATAATGGCTTGATACTGCTCCTGGGTCACTTCATAAGTACCCATGTAGAAATCATCTGTAATCGCAACTGTCTGGAGTTTCTCTGAACTGTTTCTGCCGCTTTCTCTAAGCGGACTTCCCATCCGGAAAGAACCTTTCTGGACTTTCAGAAGTTTCATATTTTTATTTCCGGGCAGAGCGATCATGTGAGATGCGGGGCTTGTTTCTTCAACCACTGTATCTGTGCCGGAATCTTCAGGTCCTTCAGGAATATCGCTGACCTCAGGGGTTGAAGGAGCCACTGTTGAAGGTGCGGCAGGAGTTGTTGCTGCGGGTGCGGTAGCTGCTGCAGGGGGCTTCTGACCGGGCTGTGGCTGCTGCGGCTGGGGAGTCTCCTCACCACCGTTCTTGCATGTCGCAAAAATAATACAGAACAAAATCACAAGAATTGCCACAATGATGACCTTTACATGTGTCGGATGTGTTTTGATCCAATCAGAAATCATTTGTTTGTAGTTGTTTTGTGAACCGCTGCGACTGTCTTTTTTCATTTTTGCCCTGCCTTCTGCTTTTGTTGGTTAATTGTGAATCTTTATGTGGTAATATAGATTGATAATGCAAGAAATCAAATCAAAAAAAAATATTTTTTTGAGTTTGAAAAAAATATCTCCGGTGCTATCTTATCTCTGAACACAATCAACCATACAAAAAGGGAACAAAAATGGCGAAACAAGAACTCCCCCTGAAAAAATGTAATGTCTCTTATTCCAATAATAAGATCACAAAAGCTCTGACTGTACCGTTACTGGATGCAAAATACAAGTTCGGAACAAAACTGACCGATCCCATCTGGAAAAAAGCAGCATGGGCAAAGGATTTTGAAGCATATAAGAAGCCGCACCTTGATAAAAAATCTGAAATGGCTCTCTTCCGGACTGAGAAACATCTCGTCCTCGGATTCTTCTTTTACGAAAAACCGGAAAATCTGGTCAGACCCGCCGATAAGAGCTGCAGTATCTGGTCCGGCGATATGGCGGAAATCCATTTCGGCGATATGGAACCCGATCCGTGGCTCTTCCAGACGGGTGTCGGAATCTCCGGGATCCGTTTTGACAGCACCGGAAATTATGACAAGTGGCAGGCGAAAACCTTTGAAAATGAAAAAGGATGGGGTGCAGAGATCCGTTTTGACCTCTCCCTGATCCGTCTGACAGAAGGCGGTTTCCGGTTCAATCTCTGCCGACAGGCTCCAAAACGGGGCGAACTCTCCAGCTGGAGTCCGTTGCAGCTCCGTTTCCATGAAGTGGAAAACTATGGCGAACTCCTTTTCACCGATTACAAGACTGCTCTCCAGATGAAAAGCGGGAAAGTCATTTCCGGAAAAGTCACCCGGAAAGATTATGAACTTGCCCGCAGTAAAGATATGATCCCGGCTCAGAAAGTCCTTCACGGACCTTATCTTTCCGCACCCGATACAAATTCTGTTCAGATCTCATGGGAAACAGCCGGACTTGTCCCCTCCTACCTGGAATATAAAGTCAAAGGTTCCAAAACAGCTCCGAAACAGGCGTTCAGCGGAAAAAATCACGGGATCCTTGCTCACAGCACCTCTCACTCCGTGAATCTTACCGATCTTGAACCGGGCAAAGAATATGAATATGAGATCTTCACGCTCCGTCCGGTGCTGATGACACCCGACAGTTCCGGAATCAAACACACCTTCTCCGTCCCCAAAAAAGGACAGAAGGATTTTTCCTTCTATTGCATTACGGATATTCACTCCGATGTGGGTTATGTCCGCCGTGCCCTCGCACTCCCTGAAGCAGCAAAAGCTGATTTCATTGCACTGCTGGGCGATAATCTCAGTCATGCGGCAGGAAGCGAAGCTCTCTATCGCGGCATCATTGATCCCATCGTGGAAGCAACGACCATCGACGGAAAAGATAAGCCCATGGTGTTTGTCCGCGGAAACCATGAACAGCTGGGCGTGTATGCCGGAGAATATTTCAAAGTCATGCGGCATCCCTCCGGAAAAACTTATTATTCCTTTACCTACGGTTCTGTGTTCTTCCTTGTCCTTGACAGCGGAAGCGACAGTAACCGTGACGATGAAGGGATCATGTTCAGCAACCGTGCGGCACGGGAAGTCCAGAAGCAGTACATTGCAGAAATCGTGGAAAGTGAAGCCTACCGGAAAGCAGCATACCGCGTGGTTCTCATGCACATCCCGCCGCTGCAGAAGAACGGCGATCTGATCTACGGTCTGGTCTATGGTCTCACCGAACCGCTCAGAAATGCAGAAGTCAAGCCGGATATCATGCTTTGCGGACACATGCACACCTATGAAAAAGTCAATGCCGGAGAGGATCATTATGCACCGGAAACACGTTCCTGCCATGCGGAAAAGTTCCCGGAAACATTTGTCAGTCCCTATCCGGTGATTGCACATATCAATACTGCCGGACTGTTCTGTGAAGTCTCCTCCAAAGAGATGACTCTCTCCGTTCTGGAAACGCTGGATGGCAAACCGGTAACTCTGCTTGATCAGATCAAACTGAAAAAGCAGAAAGCATAAAGGTTGCCGCAAATATGAGTTATGCAGAAACGCTTACCCCGGAACAGCGGAAGAAGTTTGAGAGAAATGCGATCTATTCCACCTGGTTCGGCTGTATCTCGGAACAGATGATCGACAGCAATGCACTCATTGTGCTTTACATTGTGATGCTGGGCGGGAATGATTCCATCTCCATGTTTTCCACATCTCTTTCCAGTATTGCCAGTGTGTGTCTTCTGATTCCCTGCGCAGGATTGGCTGTGAAATTCGGATTGAGAGTCACTTATTCTATCGCCTGTATCGTCGGCTGTCTCTCATTTTTATGTATTGCCGCCGCACCTTACGCCGGGGCTTTTGCCCAGAATGTGGTGATCATCTCCACATTCGTTTATTCTCTGACCCGCCCGGTTTACAGTTCAACGTGGTATCCGATGCTGGATAACTTTCTGCTGCCGGAAGGAAGAGGAAAATTCTTCGGCAGAATGCGGTTCTCCTACATGATCCTGAACACCGTTCTGATTTACATTCTCGGCAAGATCATGGGAACAAAACCGCCGGTGATTCTTCTGCAGGGAATCTTTGTTTTCGGCGGTTTGACTCTGCTCGGCAGAAAGTTTGAAATGGACCGGATGCCGCTGGATCCCCATGCAAAACGGGAACCGGTCAATATTCCCCTTGCCCTCGGGATCTGTATCAAAAACAACTCCCTCGTTGGTTTTTCCATCTACTCCTGCCTGGTAAATCTTGCATTCTATGCTGCACTTCCGCTGGCAGTTGTCTATATGAAAACCTGCCTGAACTATAATGCGGAAAGTCTGATGACCTTCTCCTCCGTTGCATTGCTGGGTTCCATTCTCGGCTATGCCGCTGTCGGGAAAGCACTGCCGAAGTTCAAGACAAAACGCTGTCTGGTCTGGACGCATCTCTGCGGATTGCTGGTTTGTGTTCTTCTGCTGACAGCCATCCCGGGAAATCCGCTATTGACCCCGATTCTTTATACAGCGTTCCTTTTGAACGGTTTTACAGCGGCATTCATGCTTTGTATCAACTCAACAGAAATGCTTGCATTGGCAAGACCGGGCAATAAAGTTATGGCAATGGCATTTGTATCAACGGTAACGAACCTTGGAACAGCCGTGGGCCGTCTCGGAACGACTCTGATCCTTGCAACTGGTGCGTTGGCTGCGACCTGGAATGTCGGTTCTCTCACCGTCACAAAGTTCCAGTTCCTGTTCGGATTCTACACCTTTGTTATGATCTTCTTCCTGATCCTTCTGCCGCTGGCACCTTCCGTGATCCCGAAACATCACGACTATTATCATCCATAAAACAAACAAGGGCTGCTGCAACTTTTTGCAACAGCCCTTTCTTAGATCATTTAATAAAAGATTTCAGGATCTCGCCTGCGAAATATTCTGCATCGTTCCGCTTGCAGGACATTCGCAGTTTAACGATCTTTCCTTTGTAAGCAAATATCTTCAAGGTTGTGATCTGGGTTGAACCGGTACTCCACATGATCTGGAACACTGCAGTGTGAACCATCCATTTGTACTTTATCCGTTTGTCTTCTTCAAGAAGAGTTACAGATTTTATGGAAGAACTCTGGTCCCCCAATTTCAGGATGGCATCTTTTACGGTTTTGTAATGAGCTTCCAGTTCTGCCGGGGTGATGGTGTTTGACTTTTTCGGCAGAGAATAAAGAAAGATATCTGCACAATAGCCGTCGTGATCGGAGTAGCGGATCTTGCTTCCGATCATGGGATTGTAACTTCTTGAAACCTCATTTTTCTGAAACACACCGGCTTTGGCAGGGAATGATATCTTGAGTTCCGGGTCAACATAAGGTTCCGAAGCTGACCGGTGTTCCACAGTGGAAGCCGCAAACGCAGTTCCCAGACTGAATATCAGAAAATATAGGAGAGGTTTCTTCATTTTGCTGCTTTCCCCAGACGTTTTTTCCATGCGGTGATTTGTGATGCGACCTGCTTGAACCCGGTTCCGCCATAGGATTCCCGGAGTGTCACAGCAGAAAGCGGTGAGAACAGTTTCAGCATATCTGCATCAGCATCGGGGATCACGCTCTGCATTTCTTCCAGAGAGAGTTTGTCCATTGCCTTTCCGTTTTCGCCGCAGTAGCGGACGAGTGCCCCCACCATGTGGTGAGCGTTACGGAACGGAATTCCTTTCTTCACAAGAGCTTCTGCCAGGTCGGTTGCCATCAAGCCCGGATCGGTGGCTGCCTGAAGCATCTTTTCCGGCTTGGTCTTCATTGTCGCAATCATTTCAGGATAGACAGAAAGGATTCCTTCTGCGGTGTCGAGGGAATCGAACAGAGGTTCCTTATCTTCCTGCAGGTCACGGTTATAAGTCATGGGCAGACCTTTGCAGATGGTCAGCATAGCGGTCAGGTTGCCGTACATACGACCGGTTTTTCCGCGGGAGATTTCTGCAATATCCGGATTTTTCTTCTGGGGCATCAGGCTGGAACCGGTGCAGAACGCATCGGAAAGTTCCACAAAAGAGAACTCCTGAGACATCCAGAGGATGATATCTTCGGAAAGACGGGAGATGTGCATGGAGAAGATCGCCAACGCAGAGAGCAGTTCACAGGCAAAGTCACGGTCGGCAACAGAATCCATACTGTTCCGGGAGACTTCCGGGAAGTTCAACGCTTCACGGACAAATTCACGGTCGATAGGCAGAGTTGTTCCGGCAAGTGCGCCGGAGCCGAGAGGCAGAACGTTGAATCTTGCCTTGCAGTCTTTCAATCTGCCGATATCACGGTCGAACTGTTCCACATAAGCGAGAAGATGATGTGCGAAAAGCACCGGCTGCGCATGCTGGAGATGAGTAAATCCGGGAAGAATGGTCTTGCGGTTGGCATAAGCCTGATCCACAAGAGCTTTCTGGAGACGGACGATCCCGTCCACAACGCTGTCGACTGCATCACGGAGATAAAGGCGGATATCCAGAGCGACCTGATCGTTTCTGCTGCGGGCGGTATGGACCCGTGCGCCCTCGTTGCCGAGACGTTTGATCAGTTCGGTTTCGATGTGCATATGAATATCTTCCAGAGCGGAAGAGAATTCCATATTTCCGGCTTCGATCATTTTTTCGATCTTGCCGAGTTCTGCGATGATTGCCTTGGAAGATTTTTTCGGAATGATCCCTGCTGCGCCGAGCATTGCCGCATGAGCCTTGCTTCCGGCAATATCATGACGGAACAACCGTTTATCGAACGAGATGGATTCTGTATATTCCTGAACACAGGATTTTGCATCCTGAGAAAATCTGCCGCCCCACAAAGCCATAGTAAATACCTCCATAAAAAATTAGTTTTGAAGTAATATACATGCTGTAAGCATGATTTGCAATCCCCTGAAATTAAAAATAAGTTTTTTATCAGATATTGCAAAAAAAAGACGGGGCATTGCTGTCCCGTCTCTGCATGGAAAACTCTCTTCAATCAATGATCAGAGTAAAATACTGTTCCAGTTTATGGAAATGCAGCTCTTTCAGGTATAATCCGGATGCCTGATAAGCCTTCGGATCGCTGGT
>SUVT01000132.1 GCA_015061845.1 Lentisphaerota bacterium | reverse complement strand
GACAATAGCACTCGTCGGAGGTACGATTTTTGCAGCACAAGCCGGTTACTACGGACCGCGTCCTGAACCACCGAGACGGCATCACCAGCCTCCGCCGCCGAAGAAGATCGTTGTGAAGCCCGCTCCCAAGCCTGTGATCGTAAAGCCCGCTCCCAAGCCTGTGATCGTGAAGCTCGCTCCAAAACCGGCACATAAACCTGTAGTTGTGAAGCCCGCTCCAAAACCGGCTCATAAACCTGTAGTTGTGAAGCCCGCTCCAAAACCGGTACACAAACCTGTAGTTGTGAAGCCTCACCAGCAGAACAAGCATGACAAAAAACCTGCTGTAAAACCGCAGCAGAACAGACATGACAAAAAGCCTGAGCCTCAGAGACAAAATCACAACAACAGAGGCAGAAGATAACTGTCGCCAAACTTTACGAACTATCCGGAGGATAAATCCGGATAGTTTTTTTTTGTCAAAGCGGAAAATTTTTCTGCAATGATCGTTTATTTTTGAAATATTTTTCCCGTTGTGTGGAAATTTGATTTTCAAGAGTTATATTAACGGTAAAATTGAAATTCAAGGGAGAAATGTCATGGAAAACAAAACGGAAGAAGTCAATACTTCAAAAGAAACCGCCAAAAAAGACCTGATTAAAAAAATTGTTATTTACTGTATCTGCGGGATCGTGGTCATTGCGATTGGAATGATTGTGGCTTTGAACATTTTCGGAAACGGTGGAACTCCGGAATTCAAGAAGATGCTTGAACTGGCTGAAAAAGGGGACAGTCAAGCACAATTTCTGCTCGGTAAATATTATTTTGATGGAAAAAATGTTCAGAAAAATGATTCTGAAGCTGCGAAATGGTATGAAAAATCTGCGGCACAAGGGAATGCAGACGGTCAAAATGCACTTGGCGTTTGTTATGAAAAAGGACGGGGTGTCAAACAGGATTTCAAGGAAGCTGTCAAGTTATATGAAAAAGCTGTTGAACAGGGACATGCTCAGGCAATGTGCAATTTAGGTTCCTGTTATTTCCGCGGCAACGGTGTCAAACAGGATTTCAAGGAAGCTGTCAAGTTATATGAAAAAGCTGTTGCCAAAGGAGATCACCTTGCCCAATGTAATTTGGGGATCTGTTATCTGGAAGGAACCGGCATAACCAAAGATGAGAAAAAAGCTGTTGAGCTTTTCATAAAGTCAGCCGAAGCCGGAATTCCCCATGCCATGTACAATGCAGCTCGCTGCTATGAACGGGGAAGAGGCGTTGAAAAAGACCTGAAAAAAGCTGAAAGCTATTACAAAAAAGCCCTTGACAGCGGCATGAAAATTGCTGAAAAAGATCTGCAGCGGCTCAAAAAGTAATTTCGTACGACAACAATAAAAAACGCACAATCCGGAATTTTCTGAATTGTGCGTTCTTTTTTTTGAAAGGGGTAATTTCAAAGATCAGGCAAAAATCGTTTTCCCGATCCATTCCACTTCTGCAGGAGCAGCAAGAGCCTGAATTTCAGGAATATCCCCATACTTCAGGATGAACGGAACTGTCATCGCCATTGTGGTGATAAGGAAATCCGTCACATCTTTATCGGACCAGTCAAAGGTTCCTGGAACAGTATCAAGCACGATTTTTTCAAAGCCGCCGTACAATGCTCCGGCTAACAGAGCAGCATCACCTGCATCACGGAAACCGTAAGCCGTAATTGTCTCAGCCTTCTTTGCTTCTTTCAGCCAGTTTCCGATGGCAGTGTATTCCCGAACCCATTCGCCCATCATGGTCCAGCCGTAATACAAGCAGGTCCTGGAAGTGTTCTGATAATCCAGCATCGTTGATCTTCCATACTCTTCACCGCGTTCTCCGGAGGCAAACACATCAAAGACAACTGCGCCGTCTTCAGAATCAAAACTTTCCTGAAGATAAGCCTGTTTTTCCAGAGTCTTCTTTCCGCATGCACCGGAGAGGATCCGCCATTTTCCGTTCTTGGATTCTTTGACCAGAGCCGGGATCATGAAACCGTGGCTTGTCCGCATGGTCACTTTCTCCCAGCCAGCCTCAAATGAGCCGCCGGAAACGGCAGTAATTTTGACAGGATAACTGTTGAGTGTTTTTTCCAATCCGGCTTTCTGTTCCGCAGGTGTGAGAGCAGCGCGTTCTTTTTTCAATTCTTCACTGACAGTGCAGCTGTATGCCTGAATGCCACTAATTTTGGCAGGAGCTTTTCCTTTCGGATAGACCATTGCCTCCTCCTGAGACATGTAAGCAAAATCCCGGGCAAAGGGTTTCGGGTCTCCATGTCCGACACCTTTCAGATGGCGCAGGAAGAATCCCAGCATTGCCTGAAGAGCATCTTCATAATATCCGTGATTGGTGGGGAAAATACGGTACGAAAGATTTTCCGGAACTCCGGCATATTCCCATGCTTTCCGGGCGATCTTCCATGTTTCCATCATCTCTGCCGGCAGGAAAGTTTCATACTGATCATAGAACGCATTGAGCATCATGTATGCCCGGGGTGCGATACAGGAGATCAAACCGGCTTCTTCGCAGATGTTGAACGCATTCGGGATAGTTTCGCAGGGACAGTTATGTCCCATGACAAGAGAGCGGTAGCTGCCGACGCTCACGCAGGAGACTGCTGCTTTCAGACGGTCATCAAATGCGGCAACGTACATTGTCTGGTTCCCGCCGCCGGAAGCTCCGGTCACACCGAGATTTTCCTTATCCACATAGGGCAGAGAACAGAGCAGGTCAACGCCTCTCATATTGTCGGTGATCTGGATCCCGGCAAGTGTTTTTCCAACATTGTAAAGCAGATGTCCGCGGTGTCCGCCATGGAACAGGAACTCTCCATGTTTTTCGCTCCGTTCACCGGAACCGAACGCATCCACGCTCAAACAGACGATCCCGTGGCGTGCAAGAACATGCCCCCTCTCCTGAACCCGTTCCGCAAGATGTCCGGTAATGTGATGTCCGTGAACATTCAGGACAGCAGGGAACGGCCCATCTCCATCGGGGACATAAAGACAAGCCGTTACATAACGGTTCTTTGCTGCCTGATAGGAGAGTTTTTCGATTCTGTAACCATCCCGGCGGATGACTCCGGTAACTTCCACATCCAGGGGCAGATCGTGGTCGATGGAAAAGCCCATCTGTTCACCAAGTTCGGCAAGGACCTTTTCCCGGTATGCCTTGTAATCCTGCGGGATGTAATTATTGAATACAAAATCGTTATTCGCTTCCAGCTTGAACCGGTCAATGATCAAATTCGGCTGGGGAGTGCTCCAAACGTTCGGAAGTTTCATTTTCCATTCACCTTGTCAGTAACTTTTTTGATCGTGTCGAGATATCCGGTTCCATAGAGTTCATCGGGCAGAAGAGCCATGCCTTCGGTCCATTCGTTCCAGGCATTGATGATAACAGCCGGAGCATCTTTTTTCAAGGCTTTTTCCAGAACTTCGCCAAATTTTTCAGGCAGGACATCTGTACAGATCGGACAGTATCCGAGTTTGACATAGTCCATGGGGAACTTGACCGAGCGGCTCCATCTGGGGGAGACATCCAAGCCCATTGTGACGCTGGGGAAGTGAGGCAGTCCGCCCTCTTCGATCTTTGCCCAGCAGTATTCCTGCGCTTCCATCATACCGGAGTAATCGAACACCGGGCGTTCCTGGGGGAGTTCGTGATAGTAGGAAGGAGCAACGATGTTATAAGCAAAGACGGCATCGAAACCTGCTTCTTTCATTCTGGGAACTCTTCCCCAGCCGCAGAAACGCTTATTATCGTTGCAGCAGCCGATATTGATCAGGAGATACAATCCGGGGAAACCGTTTTTCTTTGCCTGATCGTTCATGATGCGGACAACATCTTCCGGTGGGATCGCTTCAAACAGACGGGTCGTGCTGAAGAACGAGTAAACCGGTTTTCCGTCGATCTTCCAATAGTTTTCGCAGCGGAAATATTTTTCGGAACAGAAATCAACGACCCGGCGCAAATCTTCTTCGGAGTGTTTGATTTCCAGATAGAGATTGCTGGACTGATTCACATTACCGTTCATTGCCTGATGATCGTCATCATCCAGCGCGGGCCATCTTCCCCAGTTATGGTTTGCCCACATGAGCGCGAACTTCAGTCTGTTCCGGTTGGGTGCGTTCAGGAATGCTTCGTTCAGCGGTTTTTCCAAAAACTGTTCGCCGCTGTACCAGTACCAGTCAAAAATGAAACCTGTAAGCCCGTTATCTGCGGCAATATCGATCTGTTTTGCCATCATTTCCGGATCGGATTCATCAAAATATCCCCACAGCGGACGGCGGGGCTGATAGTGTCCTTCAAACAGAGGTTTTGTAGTTTTTACCAGTTCCCACTCGCAGAAACCCTTGCCGTACCATTTTTCATAATGTTTGTCGGGATGCCAGCTGGGAAAATAGATCGCGAATACATCTTTTGCCATAGTGATTTCTCCTTTTTTACCGTTCCAGTACGACGACCGGAATGTTATTGTATTCATAGCGGGGCGTTCCGTGAACGATGAGTTTTCCCTGTTTGTACTCCAGAGTCAGCGGTTTGCCGCTGTCGAGCATGTAAGCGGACTTGAATTTTTCTGTGCAGTGGGGGATCGTAATGAAACCTTCTTCGTTGGCGAAGTGCAGATAGAGATAAACTTTATTGCCTTTTTGAGCAGCGCAGCCGTAAGAACCGCCATTCAGAGGACAGCGTTCCACACCGCGGACGGCTTCTTCATTTTTCTTCATCCAGTCGCCCACAGCTTCAAGGATCCGGCGTTCATCATTATTGATCCGTCCGTATCTATCCGGACCGATGTTCAGGAGCATATTTCCGCCGTGGCAGGCAACAGCTGTAATAGAGTGGAGAACCTCAAAAATCGATTTGTAGTAAGGATCTGCGGGATAGAATCCCCAGTGTTTGTTCATTGTGATACATGCTTCCCAGAGGCGGTTCGGGTCCTTCGGCGGAGTCAGGTTCTGTTCTGCGGTGTAGAAATCTTCGGGCAACAGGGAACGGTCATTGATCATGATATCCGGCTGAAGTTCCCGGATCATGGCGTTCAACTCTCTGGAACGGTAATCTTCTGCCGTGAGTTTTTCGTTTGGCGTAGTGTCAGAAGCTTCCCGGAAGTTGGTGTTCACTTCAAAAGACTCTTTTCCGTTGCTCATGCCGACGATGTTATCGTACCAGATCATATCGATCTTGCCGTAGTTGGTGCAGAGTTCGCGAACCTGCGGGAAGACGATCGTATCGAGAAATTCGCCCCATTCTTTCGGGGTGAGGTGTGGTCCCGTCATGAATGCGGGAACGTTCCAATCGGGCAGACTGAAATAAAGACCGCACTTGAGACCATACTTCCGGCAAGCCTCCACGAAGGGGCGCACAAGATCACGTTTCGGACCGCGCTTCATGGCGTTGCGGTCAGTTGTTTTCGTATCAAACAGACAGAATCCGTCGTGGTGTTTGGTGGTCAGAGTCATATATTTCATTCCGGCACGGACTGCATACTGCGCCCAGAGTTCCGGATCATATTCATCGGCGGTAAAAAGATCCATATACCGTTCATCGTATTCCCTGATGGGGATCTGCTCCTGATACGGGCACCATTCGCCGCGGCCATGCACGGAAAACATTCCCCAGTGAATAAACATCCCCAACCCTGCATTTCTGAACCAAGACGTGTCCATTATATTCTCCTTTATATTTTTGCAGTTTTAATGCACTGTTATGAAATTATACACCACTATTTTCATTTTTCAAGATTTTTTGAATGAAAGAAATAGAAAAAAACGCAGATTTTCCCGATCTTTGATTGTTCTGCTGCACAGAAAACTGTACAGTACCGTTATTATTAAGATTTCTGAATTTTTCCTGGAAATCAAATTTGATTTTTTTGAAAAACATGCTATATTATCCCTAATGTAGTAGAATCGTTTTTTGTGAACGATGCGTCTGCCGGTGGAATGTGGAATTCGTCCGGTATCGCATTCCGGGAGAGATCCGGGGATCCGATACCGCTATTCCTGAATACCGGCTGAAGCAGATCTTAGTAAGCTGTCCGCAAAATAACGATTCCTTGTTTATACAAAGGGAGTTATATCCCGAATCAACACACGCTGTCCGTTCAGACAGCAAAACACAAGGACTGTATTTATTATGCAGGAACAAAAAGTATCTTTCGAGATTCAGCCCGGGAAAGTAATGGAAATTTCCACCGGGAAAATCGCAAACCTCGCCAACGGCGCTTGCGTCGTCCGCATGGGTGACACCGTAATCCTTTCAGCCGTCTGCTCCGGACCCGCACGCAAAGGTTCCGACTTCTTCCCCCTCCAGGTGGACTACCGCGAAAAGTTCTCCGCTGGCGGACGTTTCCCCGGCGGTTTCGTCAAACGCGAAGGCAGACCCACCGATAAAGAAATCCTCACCATGCGTATGACCGACCGTCCCCTGCGCCCCCTCTTCCCCGATGGTTTCTTTGATGAAGTTCAGGTCTATGGAATGCTCCTTTCCTATGACGGAAAACATGATGGCGACACCCTCTGCATGCTGGGTGCTTCTGCTGCGCTCTGCCTCTCCGACCTTCCCTTCCAGGGTCCCATCGGTGCAGTTCGCGTCGGTTATGTTAACGGCGAATTCGTTGCCAACCCCACCGCAGAAGAGATGGAAGCAAGCGAAATCGAACTGGTCTATGCCGGTAAAGAAGATCAGGTCATCATGATCGAAGGGGAAGCAAAGGAATGTTCCGAAGAGCTTCTCGCTGATGCAATGTACTTTGCAAACGGCATTATCAAAGCACAGTGCGCCGCTCAGCGCGAACTGGCTGAAAAAGCAGGCCGTCCCAAGAAGACCCCGACCCTCTTCATCGTTCCCGATGATCTGGCAGCTGATATCGCCGCCGGTTGCGAAGGCAGACTCGAAGCAGCTGCATTCCTCCCCGGAAAAGAAGAACGCGGCGTTGCTCTCGGCGCAATTCAGGATGAACTCCGCGCTTCTCTTGCTGAAAAGTACGAAGAAAAACTCGGCGCAGAAGATTTCGATCTCATGTTCCGCATCGGTTTCGACAAGCTGGTTCAGAAATCTGTCCGCAGCAATATCCTCTACAACCAGAAGCGCATGGACGGCCGCGGTATCACCGATCTCCGTCCCCTCTCCGCTGAAGTCGGACTTCTCCCCGTGGTTCACGGAACAGGT
>SUVT01000131.1 GCA_015061845.1 Lentisphaerota bacterium | reverse complement strand
TGACAAAAAGAAAGCCGTCAAGGGAAGTGCAGCAATAGAACTTCCTGCAAAAACAGCTATGACTATGACAGTTGAACTTTATGATTCTCCTTACGGCAGAATCTGGTTCCGTAAGGATGTAAAAGTCCCTGCAGGTGCAAAAAAAGTTGATTTTGAACTGAAAAATTACTACATGCCCACCCTTGCCGGTTATGTCCGTCTGACCTTCAAGGGCACAGATAACAAGCTCAAGAATGTGGTGGATCACCTTGTATTCTTCCCCGACCGTTCTCTGGAAGATTACCGTCAGATCGGCTGGGACGGTGTCAATGAGTTCATGGGAGAACTTCTTGCCCCGCAGATGATTGAGCGATTGGGCTGGAATCTGATGCTTTCCCATCCGACCTACAATGGAGCGAATGCCCGTGTTGCGGCAATGCTGAACATGAAATTTGTTCCTTACATGGTCCGTATCGGAATCACGAAATCCCCTATCGGCGGTGTGAAACAGCAGTGGTTCTTCCTGCCCTCCAATCTCCGCAAAGATCAGAAGGCGGTGGAGGGCGACGAGTGTTTCTATCGTCCGGAAGTGAAGCGTCTCTGGGCGGAAGGGATCAAACACCGGATCAAGAATCTGCCGAAATACAGTGCAGCGATCTATAACCTCGGCGACGAAAACGGTTTGGATGAAGAGAGCTGCTACGGTCCCAGCGATGATAAGTATTTCCGTGAGTTCCTGAAACAGAAATACAAGACCATTGCGAACCTGAACTACAACTACCGTTCCAATTACAGAAGTTTTGATGAAGTTCCGCACCTGAAGCTGGCTGAAGCCAAGAAGAGCGGAAACTTCCCTGCATGGCGCGATCACCGGGCTTATGTGGAAAAGATGTATGCCGATATCCATGCGTTCCTGCGGGATGAGATCCGGAAATATGATCCGGGCGCAATCGTAGGAGCGGAAGGTTCTGAACCGGGGGATCTGGAACTCACCATGGGCCCGCTGGAATTCTGGGGCCCCTATTCCAATCTCGTGGGAGATGAATTGCTCCGCAGTTTCGGGCCGGAAAAGATCCGTTCTCTCTGGTGGGGCGGCTATCCCGGAAGCCACAGCGGACGCGGAAAATATGTGGTTCCTCTGAACAAGGATCTTCTGCTTGGTTCAGTCAACGGAAACGCCTGGTTCTCCTGTCATCCGGGCAGTAACCACGGCTCTTTTGCATGCGATATGAGCATTCCGGCTTATGTGAAAAATTATCTGGCTGACCTTGACCGCCTGAAAGACGGTTCTGCCCAGCTGATGATCCGCAACCCCATGGAATTTACGGGAGTCTCCTTCTACTGGAGCCATCCCTCCACAGCGGCGGCTTATCTTGATAAACGCTGCGTGAATCCTCATGACGGTCTGCCCTCTCTGATCCGTGCTGCTTACCGTACCGGTTACGGCTTCGAGTTCGTCTCTGAACGGACTCTTGACCGTTTGAAAAATACAAAACTCCTGATCATGTGCGGAGCTTCTGCCCTCAGTGAAAAGGAATGCAAAGCCATTCTGGAGTATGTGAAAAACGGCGGTGTTGTGATTGCAGATTTCAACCCTGCCATCATGAATGAGAACCTGCGGATCAACGACAGTAATCCGTTGAAGGCACTCTTCGGAAATATTACCTTCAAGAATGCCGGAAATGCAGTATTCAAGCCGCTGAATCTCAAAAATTTCAAAGCTGCACGAGTTCCTCAGACAAGCAATAAAGTCTTTGTGGAACGCAAGTATGGCAAAGGAAAGGCGATCCTCTGTAATTTCAGTTTTGCCTCTGCCTGCAACACTGCTCTTCCGGCAGGTTCTTTCGATCAGTGGATCCTCTCCCTGCTGAAAGAATACGGTGCAGCACCGGCATTCAAAGTCGGCAAAGTGGAAGAGACCACCATGGTCCGTACCCGTCACAACAAAGATTTCTCACTGCTCGGCGTCATGCAGCTGCCTCAGCACATGGACAAACCTGTTGATGTCAAACTCAACGGGACCTATCATGTTTATGAAGCTGATGGAAAATATCTCGGACAGAAGAGTGCCCTGCATGTCACGTTCAAAGATACTCCGCTTCAGCTGTTCTCCATCTTCAAGACAAAGCAGACAGCTCCCGCCTTTGCAGTTGCCGATGCAAAGAAAGGGGAGTTCCTGAAGTTCAGACTTCCGAAGCTCAGCGATGGAAGAGTGTACCGTCTGGAACTGAACGATCCCAGTGGAAAAGAGGTTTATCAGTGTGTGTTTGACCGGAAAGAGATCGCTCCGGTTCGCGCCATCGCTTATACCGACAAGGCAGGCAAATGGACCGCCAAACTCACTGATATTGCAACCGGACTTTCAACAACAATCAATTTTGAGGTGAAATAATGAAAAGACTTGCAATTTTTGCATTGACAGCAGCAGTGATCGGACTCTCTGCTGTAGAACCCCATGTGGACATGAAAACGAAGAAGCGTGCCGACGGAAAAACAGAGATCGAGCGGAAAGTTTTCTTCAATAACGGTCAGATGAACATCAAGTATGTTACAGCTGACGGTGTGAAGCCGTTTGAGAACCATAAGTGGAACAACTACTTTTTCGGTCTTGAATTCGGCAGACTTCCCAAAACAAACGGCAGCTGGAGTATCTGGCACTTTTTCCGCTGCTTTGAATATAATGGGAGAGTCAGTAATCTGCTTGCAGACTCCCTGCCGAGACAGATTTCAGCAAACAACATCAACGGAATCGCAGTTATCGACATGGAATATCCCTCTCTGAAAGGCGGAACTTTGAAGCTCCGCATGATGCAGTTCCCGTCTCACCCGAACTGGATCTTCATGCGGGTGACAGCCATCAACTTCAATATCTGGCGTCTTGACTTCCAGGCATATCCGTATCAATCTGATATGCCGAAGGATCGTGAACGTCACATCCGTACGGAAAAAGGAGACTTCAACGTAAACAAAGCAACGGTCAAATACATCCCGGCGCAGCCTTATCTTGCGCTTTACAACAAGTTTGTACAGGATACCACAGCAAATTACCTGATTTTCCAGCCGGCAAAGATCAAGATGGTTGAAGTTCCGAAATGCGGTGCCGGTGTTGACATCCGTCTCTATGCGAACAAAAACATTTCTCATTTTGATTTTGCGATCGGCTACCGGAACAACAATCCGGCATCAGATTCAGTGAGCCGGTTCTTCGGAGAAGATGGCGATGCTGTCCGGAAATTTATGGAAGGGATCGACTGGAATCCGAAGCTGAGTACAGCGAACTTTGAAAAGAGTTTTGCGGAAGCGAAGAAACTTGGTGTTGATGCCGGAAAACTGGCAGCAGTCAAGAAGAAATATGATGCTGCCATGGCGAAAGGCGACACCACCGCAGCTGCAAATGCGGAGAAAGAATTGGAAACTTTGAAGAAGGAAAAAGCCGTTTCCGGACTCAGTGATTTCATGTAATCTGCTTTTTTTCTGTTATTTAAGCCTGTTTATCCTCTGATAGACAGGCTTTTTTTTGATATTAAGAGTTTTTTTATTTGAAATTATGAGTTTTTCAGTTATATTAACCCAATGAAAAGAAATATTTTAACAGGAGACAGATAATGGGCTTCAGTAAGAAATTAATGATCGGGGCAGTGGTCGCTGTTATGGGCGTTGCTGCAAGCGCTTATAATGATAAAGATTTTTTCAATGTGCATAAAGAGTATGCAGGAAAAGGTGATGTTCCTGCCAAACTCAATACCGGATGGAATTATTCAAACGGAGTTGGTACTCCGAAGAATCCGGGAGCAGCCCGTTCTTATTACAGAGATGCAGCCAATAAAGGTGATATCATTGCCATGTTCTACCTCGGGATGGATTTTGAAGCCCAGCGCAGATATAATGATGCAATAACCTGGTATAAGAAAGCTGCTGATGCCAAGAACGGTCATGAAGTTGCAATGTTCAAGGTTGCAGAGTTCTACAGAAAGAAAAAAGATTGGAAGAACGCTGCCGTTTATTACAAGAAGTCTGCTGAAAAAGGTTATGTTCCTGCTCAGGTTGAATATGCAGAATTCTGTGCCATGGGAACTGGAGTCCCCATGAACTGGAAAGAAGCGGTAAGATGGTATGAAAAGGCAGCCAAGCCCAATGCAGCTATTGGTTTTGCCGGAGATACTAAATCTCAGTTCCGTCTGGCAGAATGCTATGAAAAAGGACGCGGTGTTGCAAAGAATATGAAAAAAGCCGTTGAATTCTATCAGAAAGCTGCTGCAGAAGAACATGCAGAATCCCAGTTCCGTCTGGCAGAATGCTATGCAAAAGGAAACGGCGTTGCAAAGAGTAAAGACTGGGCAGTTTACTGGTATCGCAAAGCTGCAACCAATGGCATTGCAAAAGCAAGAGAAGCTTTGAAAACATACGGCTTGAATTGAGCCTTTCTCCGGAAATGTCTTCTCTTCATAAGATACAGGCAGGAAAATGGACTTGGATTTTCCTGCAGAAACCGGAAAAAAAAGATTATTTTACGGCACCCGATTTGCTTATGCAGGGTGCCGTTGTTCTTAAAGATATGCCGGATGTAAAAGTTTTTCATCGCGATGATCTGTTTTTCAAATGGGAAATCGCTCAGAATGGAAAATTCTCATTCGATAGCATCCGGAGAATCCTGTTCCCGCGCAATAAAAAAGAATTTTTTACTCTTTGTTCCCTGCAGAAGGATCATTTTCCTGTAACAGAACCCGTCGGTTATGCCTACTGTGGCAATCAATCGGTTCTGATCACCGGAAAAGCTGGTGGCGTTTCGGTCATGAGTTACCTCTGCGATATATACGAACAAGGTTCTGTTGTCCCGAAAGAATTCCTGCAGGCATGGGGTGCTTTCCTCAATCGTTTTATCCTGTCCGGCTATTATTTTCCGGATTTTCACTGCGGAAACCTGTTGTATGATCCGGAAAAAAAGAGTTTCTCTCTGGTGGATGTCTACGGTGTTAGAAAAGTTTTTTTCCGGGAAACGCAGCGGCAGTACAGAATGTTTTTCCGGCAACTGAAAGATGCTATGCCGTTCCTGGATCGATCTGATCTTCAACTTGTTCTGCAGACAAGCGGCATTGTGTACGGGGAAAATAATTTTACCGATTTTCTGGGCTATTCTGCCGGAGCCGTTCAGGAGTTTCTTCCGCGCCGCCTGAAAAATTGGAAAAAATCACCGTTCTGTTTGCGCCCGGATGGGAAAAAATGGAATTTCCGGCACACGGAAACGACTGAAATCGCACCGGAATCAGTTGAGAAAGTCCGGAAGCATGATATTCTCTGTCAGCTCTTCGGTATTCCAAGGATCCATCTGGCTGAAATTCAGGAGAATGGAACTGTCGTTCATGAAGAGATCTGCGGTGAGGCAGATGACTCCAGCCGAGTGTATCTGCTCAGCCGATTGGCTCTTGCCGGATTGGAAACGGATGCTTTTGCAGTGGTTCTGAATCATGCAAAAATGCCCGTTGTGGTTGACCGCAGACTGCTGAAAGAAAATCAGAGTTCAAGAGTCAATTCATAATGAATATTTTCCGGACAGCCGGGAGCAGGTTCCGGCTTTTCTCCGGTAATCCGGAATCCCATTTTCAGATAAAAACCGGGGGCTTGAAACGTATTTGTTGTCAAGTCGATCCGGCAGGCACCATTCTCACGCGCCCAGGGAATAAACATCTCAAACAGTTTCCGTCCGATCCCGGTTCCGCGAATGGCTTCGTCAAGATAAAAGAAATCCACGAAAATATGGCGGGGATCATTTTTCCAATGGTAAGCGATCCCCCCGAAAGATTTTCCGTTTTCATCTCTGGCAAGCAATGCCCCCTGTTCCGGATAACGTTCTGCATGAACAATGACCCGTTCCCGTTTTGTTTTTGACAGATTATAGGTGTAGAGCGCATCGTGGATATCTGCGACATCGCTGTACTTGTCTGAAAACTCAAGAGAGATCATTTTTCAGCCTCTTTCTTTCTGAATGCACCTGCAAGGACAATAGAGAGGAAGAGGGCAAGAGCCAGGAGCATGGGGTAGAAAAGATACTTGATCAAATCAAAAGAAGCCAGCTCGATTCCGGCATTTTTCGCAACACCGATCGCAATCAGGATCTGTGCGCCATAGGGGATCAAGCCCTGAACCACACAGGACATCGTGTCAAGAATACTTGCGATCCGTCTGCCGTCACAGCGGTATTTATCGGAAAGAACCTTTGCAATAGGTCCGGAAATCACAATGGCAACCGTATTGTTTGCAGTAAAGAGGTTCACCATTCCGACGAGGAGAGCGATCCCGAGTTCACAGCCCCGCTTGCCGGAGATCATCTTTTCGATCTTCATCAGCAGATAACTGATTCCGCCATTGTGCCGGATAATGCCGAGAAGTCCTCCGGCAAGGATTGCAACGATCAGCGTTTCAGCCATTCCGAGCGTCCCCGCACCGGTCTGCTTGAGAGCCGCAGCACATGTCAGGTTTCCGGTTGCAAGTCCTATGACAGCAGCAATCACTGTTCCGAGGAAGAGGAGTCCCATCACATTGAGACCAACCAATGCGCCAATGAGAATTGAGACATAAGGCAGGATCAGAATGATCTGCTGCCATGAAATGGCTGGTAAATCGGGACTGGATGTGTAAGCTCTGCCTGTAAACCAGTAAAGAATAACAGCGGCGAACGCAGCAGGCAAACTGATTTTCAGGTTCATAAAGAATTTATCTTTCATGGCAACCCGCTGTGTCCGGGTGGCAGCGATCGTGGTATCGGAGATCATGGACATATTGTCCCCGAACATTGCGCCGCCGATCACAGTGCCGACCATCAGTGCCGGAGGAATTCCCATGGCATTGACAAGCCCGATGGCGATTGGTGTCAGAGCGGCAATCGTTCCGCAGCTGGTGCCGATTGCCAGAGAGATGAAGCAGGAGATCAGGAAAAATCCGGGCAGGATCAGACTGTCCGGGATGAGATGCCGGGCGGCAAGGACAGTCGCATCAACAGCACCCATTGCACCGGCAATGCTCCCGAATGCACCGGCAAGAATGAAGATCAAACACATGATCATGATATTTCCATCCCCCATTCCCCTTGCATAGATCTCCACTTTATCGTTCAGAGACCGTTTATGATCCTGCAGGAGTGCGGCGGCAGAAGCCACGATGAAAGCCACCGGCATCGGAACAAAATAAAAATCATTTGCCCAGATGGAGATTCCGAGATAGAAGATGAGGAAGACGAAAAAAGGGATGAGAGCCCGGAAGCGCGGTTCGCGGTCCGGAACAAGATTTTGTCCGTTCATGAAAATGTCCTTGTATTATTTTATTTGAGGCAATTTCAAAAGTCTTCAAAAATGGCAGAAAATTCTTGTTGCGATCTGCAAATGGAGCGTTTTCGGTGGTTACCCTGTGGGTAGCCACGCTC
>SUVT01000130.1 GCA_015061845.1 Lentisphaerota bacterium | reverse complement strand
GGAAATGGTAGTTTGAGCGTGGCTACCCAAAGGGTAACCACCGAAAACGCTCCATTTGCAGATCGCAACAAGAATTTTCTGCCATTTTTGAAGACTTTTGAAATTGCCTCTGTAATACTGCCTATTTTTTCGAGGAGCTGTTCTGAAGAAGCAAGAGTACCGGAAAAAACTCTCCGGTACTCTTTTTTTCTGCTCACTCACGGATGCACAACACCTGGAATTTTCCATCCACGATCCGTGTTCCTTCTGTAACATGCTCGAACCCGGGGAAGTGTTTTCCCCATGATTCCAAAGCGTGCAGATAAGAGATCTGCGGGGAATTTGCAACTCCGAACCGTTCGCCGGACATCATCATCGGAATGCCCGGGGGATAGGGGAATCAGAGAGTTCGCCGTGATCCTGCCCGCAAGGTCATCGGACGTCATAAATTCCACCTGATTTGTAACGATCTTCATGTAAGCCTCACGGGGAGAGATGACCGGTTCGGGAAGAGTCTCGAAGGTTCTGTTCAAGGCTTCTCCCGGTTTTTCCTTCCGCAGATATTCAAACATTTCATCAGCAAGATCCCGCACGCCCGCATCCGGCAGGAGTAATCCGGCAGGAAAGGCAAGCCCGTCCCGGAGCAAGGCCAAATAGGGAATGAGCTGCTGCTCGCAGCGTTTGAATTCCGGGTTCTGGCCGCACAGACAGATGATCGCCGCTTCCTTCGGGAAGTTACAGAATCCGGCTTATGCCCCATCTCCGCTTCTTTCAGGAATTTCCCGAAAAATCTCAATAAAAAATAAAATGAAAGAAAGACTTTTTCTTTTTTCTGAAATAACATTAGTGTAAAGAGGCAATTTTTTCATCAAGAGAAGGATAAGAAAAATGAACAGGAAAAAATTTATGATCGCCGGAGTCGTTGCAACGCTGTTATGCGGAGAAGTTTTTGCAGGTTTTAATGAAGATCTGGCAGCCGCAAAACGTGGGGATGCAGAAGCGCAATTCTATGTTGGTTTGAGTTATGAAATCGGAAAGGGGGTCAGTAAAGATTTGTTCCAAGCCGTTTATTGGTATCGCAAAGCTGCTGAACAAGGACTTGCAGATGCTCAGTACTATTTAGGCGGGTGTTATTATGACGGTGAGGGGGTCAGTAAAAATTTGTTCCAAGCTGTTTATTGGTTCCGCAAAGCTGCTGAACAAGGGGACAAAGAGGCTCAGTACAATTTAGGCGTGTGTTATAAAAACGGTGAGGGGGTCAGTAAAAATTTGTTCCAAGCTGTTTATTGGTTCCGCAAAGCTGCTGAACAAGGGCACAAAGAGGCTCAGTACTATTTAGGCGTGTGTTATAAAAACGGATGGGGGGTCAGTAAAAATTTGTTCCAAGCTGTTTATTGGTTCCGTAAAGCTGCTGAACAAGGACTTGCAGAGGCTCAGTACAATTTAGGCGTGAGTTATAAAAACGGATTTGGGGTCAGTAAAGATTTGTTCCAAGCTGTTTATTGGTTTAGTAAAGCTGCTGAACAAGAACTTGCAGAGGCTCAGTACTATTTAGGCGTGTGTTATGAAAACGGATGGGGTGTCAGTAAAGATTTGTTCCAAGCTGTTTATTGGTATCGCAAAGCTGCTGAACAAGGGGACAAAGATGCTCAGTGCAATTTAGGCGGGTGTTATTATAACGGATGGGGGGTCGGTAAAGATTTGTTCCTAGCTGTTTATTGGTTTCGTAAAGCTGCTGAACAAGGGGACAAAGATGCTCAGTACAAATTAGGCGGGTGTTATTATAACGGATGGGGGGTCAGTAAAAATATGAGGACTGCTGCTGAATGGTATTATAAAGCAGCTCTTCAAGGGCTCCCCCAAGCTCAATGGAACTTGGGAGTATTATATGTTTTGGGCAATGGTGTCGGAAAGAGTTATAGTAAAGCGGCATATTGGTATCGCAAAGCTGCTGAACAAGGATTTGCAGAGGCTCAGTACTGTTTAGGCTTGAGTTATAAAAACGGATGGGGAGTCAGAAAAAATATTACGGAAGCAAAAAAATGGTTCCGCGAAGCCGCTGAACAAGGGGTGGAAAATGCACAAAAGGAATTGGATTCTCTGTAGAGGTAATTTCAAAAGTCTTCAAAAATGGCAGAAAATTCTTGTTGCGATCTGCAAATGGAGCGTTTTCGGTGGGTACTCTTCCTCCTTCGCTGAAGCTACGGAGGACAAGCTGGATAGCCACGCTCAAACTACCATTTCCAACTCATCAACAATCTTTTTTCAGCCAAATTTTGCCGGACTTTTGAAATTACCTCTGTAATACTGCCTATTTTTTCGAGGAGCTGTTCTGAAGAAGCAAGAGTACCGGAAAAAACTCTCCGGTACTCTTTTTTTCTGCTCACTCACGGATGCACAACACCTGGAATTTTCCATCCACGATCCGTGTTCCTTCTGTAACATGCTCGAAACCGGGGAAGTGCTTTCCCCATGATTCCAAAGCGTGCAGATAAGAGATCTGCGGGGAATTTGCAACTCCGAACCGTTCGCCGGACATCATCATCGGAATGCCCGGGGGATATGGGATCAGAGAGTTCGCCGTGATCCTGCCCGCAAGGTCATCGGAAGTCACAAATTCCACCTGATTTGTAACGATCTTCATGTAAGCCTCACGGGGAGAGATGACCGGTTCGGGAAGAGTCTCAAAGGCTCTGTTCAAGGCTTCTCCCGGTTTTTCCTTCCGCAGATATTCAAACATTTCATCAGCAAGATCCCGCACGCCGGTTCCGGCATAAGAGTCCGGGAACTGTTCCGCCAGCCCCGGCAAGACTTCCTCAACAGGAGCGTTCAATTCATAAAACTCCCGGAATTTCAGAAGAGTATTCAGCAGGGTACCCCATTTTCCTTTGGTGATCCCCATGGAGAAGAGGAACATGATCTGAAAATCTGTGGTACGGGTCGGCACGATTCCTTCCTGATAAAGATAGTAGGAAACAAGAGCCGCCGGGACACCATGTTCCTGCAGGGAGCCGTCTTCATTCATCCCCGGAGAAAGAATACTGACTTTGATGGGGTCAAGCATTGCCCATTCGCAATCCAGATCCGGGAAGCCGTGCCATGTTTCGCCGGGGATCAACCGCCAGCACTCCTGTTCCCTGACCAGCATATCACGGGGAGCATCGGCAAACGCATATTTCTTCCCGCTTGCCGGATCAACCACTTCGGGCGGGTTCCACGGGGTGAAAAACCAGGAGTGATTTTTCTTGAAATCCCGTTCCATCCGTGCGAGAGCCTGACGGAAATCCACGGCTTCTTCGATGACTTCCCGGGTGAGAGAACAGCCGCACTCATCCATCATTTTTGCGGAAATATCATTGGAAGCGCAGATAGCATAGAGCGGGGAGGTGGTGGACTGCATCATATACGCCTGATTGAATCTGTCAAAATCCACATAATTGCGCCCTTTCCGGACGTGGATGTAAGAGGATTGAGAGAGTGCATTCAGGAGTTTATGAGTGGAGTGCGTGGCATAAACGGTCGCACCGTGATGGGTTTTCGGGTCGCCGCGCATGGCGTGATGATCCCGGTACATCCGGTTGAACCGGGCGTATGCGTACCATGCTTCATCGAAATGGAGATGATCCACGCTCTGTTCCAGTTCTTTCTGAACCTTTGCGGCGTTGTAACAGATCCCGTCATAGGTACAGTTTGTGAGGACGGCATAGGCCGGTTTTTTTGTGCGGTTCCGGATGATGGGGGAATCCTGGATCTTCTTTCCGATGGCTTCGGGAGTCATTTCCGATTTTCTGACCGGTCCGATTATGCCGTAACGGTTTCTTGTGGGCAGCATGTAGACGGGTCTTGCACCGGAAAGGATCAAACCCTGTTCGATTGATTTGTGGCAGTTGCGGTCACAAATGGCGATATCGCTTTCGGAGAGAACCGCCTGCATGATGGTGCGGTTTGAGCCGGAAGTTCCCACCACGACGGAATAAGATCTGTCAGCCCCGAATACTTTTGCGGCAAAGGTTTCACTCTTCTCAAATGCGCCCTCATGATCCAGCAGAGAACCGATGGATGACCGTTCGATCCCGGTATCTGTCCGGAAGAGATTTTCGCCGTAGAAGTCATAAAACTTCTTTCCGGCGGGTGTTTTGGTGAACCCTGTTCCGCCCTGATGACCGGGAGCCGCCCAGGAATATTCATGATTATTCTCGTTATACTCCCAGATGGCTTTCATGAGAGGCGGGAGCAGTGCTTCCCGGTACCGGATGATGGCAGCTTCGATCCTTCCGGCGATAAACCGGGGGCTGTCTTCCATGATCCAGACAAATTCATTGGCAAGTTCCATGATATTTGCATTGAGTTTCCGGGAAGTTGCTTCACGATCCGCCAGCAGGAACACAGGAACGGCGGGCTGACGGCAGCGGATCCGTTTCAGCAGTTTCAGCGCGATATGTTCTTCCTGTTTGTCAAAATCCATATCCGTTGCGACAAGGAACGCATCAAAATCCATATCATTGGAAACGATTGGAATCGCCTCTTCTCCGGAGAAGATCCGTTCGGAAGTGATCTCTTTTTCTGCCAGCTCCTCCATGAGCCGCGCAATGGCGGCATTCATGGAAATACTGATCTTGCTTTCTGCATCTTCTATGATAAGAACACGTTTTGTTTGAAGTTCATGATTCATGATGTGGTTCTCCTTACAGTTTGATCACTTTGGTTGCAAAACAGATGATTGCCGCAATGGCAGCTGCACAAAGCAGCAGGGCGCAAAGCATTTCTCCGGGAGTGAAACAGGCATCACGGGTCTTTCCCTCTTCCGGCTCTTTGACCAGCTCCTGATGCGCCCGGATGTAAAGCGGGATCCCGGCTGCCATGAAGATGAGTGCCATGAAGAGATAACTCAGACCGGCAGCATAGATCATCCAGATTGCGTAAATTGTTCCGGCGATCCCGCAGAGCAGAGCAAATTTTTTCTTCACCGCAAGACCTTCCGGATATTCCCCGCGGATACAAATCTTCCAGAGATAAGCTGTACATGCCAGATACGGCGGAAGGATCATGACCGCTGTAACCGAAAGCATGGTGTTCCAGGCGTTGTTTGCAAAGTAGACCAGAATCATGGAAAGCTGCATGACCGCACTGGTCACGAACAGAGAGACACATGGCGTTTCATTCCGGTTTTCTCTGCGGAAGATCTTCGGAAAAGTTCCGTCCATTGCCGCCGCATATGGGATCTGGGCGATCATGATGGTGAACGCCAGCCAGCTTGTCAGCAGAGCAATGATCACACCGAGATTCATGACCCAGCCGCCCCAGTGACCGACGATGGAAGCAAGGATCGGCGCTGTGGAGGGATTGGAAAGTCCCGCAAGAGAGGGCTGATCCATCCGTCCGAACGGCAGCACGGAAAGCAGGACATAGATCACCAGACAGATCAGGAACCCGAGAACCGTTGCTTTGCCGACATCTTTCTGGCTTTTCGCCTTTCCGGAAACAACGACAGCTCCTTCGATCCCGATAAATGCCCAGAGAGTAACCAGCATGGTAGATTTGATCTGACCGAGCATACTTCCCAGCGGCTTGATATGCAGTGCTGCATCCGTTTCGTTCCCGCCCATATCCGTGGTAAAAACTTTCCAGCGGAAACAGAAGAGCATGACAATGATGAAAAGAATGATCGGAAGGATCTTGAAGATCGTGCCGATGATATTCACGAATGCCGCTTGTTTGACACCGCGCAGAACTGCCCAGTTCATGATCCAGATCACGCAGGAACCGCCGATGATAGACCAGAGATTGTTGCCGCCCGTGAATGTTCCCGGGAAGAAATAATCGAAGGCATCCATCAGCAAAACGGCATATCCCACATTCCCGAAGATATTGCAGAGCCAATATCCCCAAGCCATCTGGAACCCGGCGAATCTGCCGAACCCGAGCCGTGCATAGGCATAGATCCCCGTTGAAGCATCGGGCCGCGCATCAGAGAGAATGCGGAAAGTATTGGCAAGAAAGAACATACCGATCCCTGTCACGATCCAGGCAAAAATCACTGCCCCGACTGCCGCCCCCTGCGCCATGTTTTGCGGAAGACTGAAGATCCCTCCGCCGATCATTGCGCTCACCACCAGTGCGGCAAGCGCAACAACACCCAGTTTTTTGTCTTGTGTGTTACTCATTTTTTCCCCCTTTCGTTCAGAGAAAACTCATACTGATCACATGAGGTTTCCCGTTTATGGTACCTAGAATCAGACGGAACAACAGTTCCTGTTTGACGATCTTCTGATTCTTTCCTTCCCGTTCAAACTGCACTTTCCAGATCAGATTGTGCATCAGCGGAGTTTCCACATCGGTCAGATACTCATAGCCGGTGATCTTTCCGAACTGCTGCCGGATATTCTTTTCCGACACCCGGAACTCCTCTTCTGAAATCTTATTCTCCGTGTCATTGACATATTTTGCAAACTCTTTATAATCAGATTTCTGCATCGACTGCAAAATCTTTCTTCCAATCAGCTGCAGCCGTTCATCCCCTTTGGCAAGTTCATGTTTGTTGACATCCTGTTCCCCGTCTTTCTGTACCGTATGACATGCCGGGAGAAAAAGGAGCAGCGATAAAAAAATGATTCTTTTCATGCTTTTCACCTCTTATTGCAGAGCAGGTTTTCCTTTGGCGGATCTCTTCGTAACGGCATGAGCCTTTGTCTCTGCCGGGGATGCCCATTCACACTCGCCGACAATGATCAGGTCTGCATGACGGGTGCTGGTTGAGACAGAACCGAAGATATATTCCAGAATAGGAATTTCACAGAGCCACGGAATCCCGGTGCGGGATTTGACAGTCTCCTGTTTCCGCAAGCCGCCGAGAATAAAACGGTTTTTGCCATGAGGCAGACTGACTTTCTGAGAGACAGTACTTCCACGGGCAATACGGGGCGCACCGTTGGATTCAAACCCGATCAGGCTTGTGTTTGTCGCCATGATGTCAAAACTGGTTTCATCAAGATTGACAGAAACATTTTTGACCACCATGGAGAACCCATACCCGGCAGAAGAACGGGACACGATCTGCTGATTCCCTTTCCCCACAGGAAGATCCGGTCTCAAGGCTTCTCCGATGAGAGCGGAAAGCAGTTCGTAAGGACCGACACCGGTATCGGGAAGAGTCAGGGCATCCGGAACCGGTTTTGAGTTGTCCATGAAAAAGATTTGGGTCGTCCGGTCAAGGTATGCGGAAGAAGCATTTCTGATGCAGAGTTCCCCGGTATGAGCGACCTTTGCTTTTCCCTTTGAAACAAGGAAATCCAGATATCTTGTGTTCCACTTCGGGTTGAAATTGTAGAAACTTGTCCGTTCGGATCTGTAATTTTTGGAATAGGCAGGAGTTATATTGTAAATTGCCGCCCAGTTGTTCCGGAAACGTCCGCCGCCGGAGAAGAAATCAGCACCTTCATTGTTCTTCCAGTTCTGGAAATCGATCCCTATCTTGTCATCATGTTCTTTATAGACTTCATAGACAGAGATTTTCAGTCTGA
>SUVT01000013.1 GCA_015061845.1 Lentisphaerota bacterium | reverse complement strand
ATTGCAGATAGACCGCCATTCTGCTGACATAACAGCTGCGGACATTCCAGCCGTGGATCAGGATGACCGTCTCCCCGTTTGTTCCCGGATAACGGTAAAAACAGTTCCCTTCCAAACGGTAATTCTCATCCAGTGTCACCGGATGATCACGGAAGAATTCTTCCAGATGATGCAGTGTTTTTCCGTATGCCCTGCGGATGCCGTTCGGATCAACGATCCGCCAGTTCCCGGTTAATTTGTTCCGCTGCATTTTCCAGTTCCGGCAGGACACAGTTTCCCAGATCAAATCTCCGCCGAACGCAAAAAAAGGCACACACCATGAGTTTCTGTTCCGGCAGCATTTCACGATATCTCCGGTCTCTACGGCATCAACAAATCTTTCCTTAAAACGCTCGTCCATCTCTCCTCCGGCACAAAACACGGCTGTAAACATACAGATAAATAACAAAAGAAAACGAATCATGTTCCGGCTTCTCTCCTATTGAATTCTCCTCAATATAACATGTCATTCAGATTTTTCAAATTTTTCACTTCAAAAAAAAACGGCAGAGTTTTTTATCCTCTGCCGTCCTGAAACATTGATTTACTTTTTGGCTTCTTTCAACCGTTTGGAAATCCGGGTGACATCCGCAGCATTCAATTTGAACTCGTTCTGCAGGAATTTGACGGGTTCTTCCCCGTTCAGCTCAAGGTTTTCCACATGACCATCTGCAAACAGAATGGCAATACGATCTTTATGTCCTTCATCAAGACAAACCGCCAGAATGTAAGAAGAAGGGTTCTTAATCTGTGATGCTTTGGTCTTTTCATAAGGTCCGACATAAATAATAGTATTCAGAACTGCAGGAGCAACATAAGCCTTTTTGACAAGCTCCTTCAAATCGGTCGGGAGATATCCGTCATTATCATACATATATTGGAAAATACCGGTTCCAAGCTGTTTGATGTTGGCAGAACAGTTCGCCAATCGTCCTCTGATTCTTGCACTTTCCAAAGCAGGCCAAAGCATCCCTGCTCCCACGGAAAGAACTCCGACCATCGGACCAACCTGAGAGATTTGCGCAAAGGAAATATTTGCAGCACAAACAGAAAACGCTCCGTCTTTTTCAACCGTTGAAACACTGACAATTGAGACAGGTTTCAGGAAAAGATCTATGATTTGGGAAATTTCAGGATCTTCTACAAGGTTTTTCAGCAGTGTAATTACCTCCTGCGGAATATCCATTACAATATAACCGCTGCCATTCTCCGGCAGATATTTGGCATAGCTCTGATACAATGGCTTGGAAGCAAGTGTCTTCTGCGGCTGGGCAACAGTCTTGCGGGAGGAATAGGCAACAATCTGATCTTTCATGAGTTTGACAACGATCTTGACATTTGCATCAAGGGGAATCTCTGCCGTATCATTCTTGACTGCATTTCCGGCATGTTTCCGGATCAATGCTCCGATCCGACCATTTTTATCCGGGATCGCAGCTCTGAACGCCCAGTTATCCAGTGATGTCCCTGTCAGAAGAAACTCAACATCTCCATGGAAATTATTGAGGATTGCATTGATTTCCGGATTTTCCGCAAATTCCGCAACTTCTTTATAAATCGATGTTTTTGAAAATTCCTTCTTGAGAATCGCCCAGACATGGGCAAGATTGACATCCACTTTGAATGCCAAACGGGTATCGGCAGGAAGAGATTTCCAGTTCAATGGCTTGTTCGATGCCTTGGGATCAATAAAAATACTCTGCGCTTTTCTGTCAAAAAGAATAAAACTCTTCGCCACATAGACCCCGTTTCCGGCATCAACGGAACTGGAAGCGTATGCCTTGAAAGCTCCAACATTAAGAGAATTGCGGACCGCATCCACGATCGGAGTAATTTCCTTATCGATTTCCGGTGATTCTTTGGTAAAAATCTTGATCAATGCCGGAATCTTCTCATTGAAAAACACCTCGATTCCACGGGTGTTGGAATACTGATACATCTCTCCATAGGCATCAATATACTTTGTTGTTTTCACAAAATTTTCCCGGTCGCTGTTCGCAAAGCAGAATGTCGACAGGAACAATCCGCAGAACAAAACGGATAAAACTACGCTTTTTCTCATTTTTGACCTCTCTTTCTGTAATTACAGACTGATGACAAGACTTTCACATCTTTTGTTGTACTGTATCACAAAAAATTTCCAGTTCAAGCTGTTTTTTGTTTTTTTTGCGATATTCCGGAAAATTAAAGGTGTTTTTTATTGCGCACCCCGGCAAAAAACACCCGGTGTGATCGCCGGAAGAGCGATGCCGTTATCGCCCGGAGCCAGCCCTGTTTGCAACTGTATTCCCTTTGCAGACAGAGGATGTAAAATAGTGTTTCAGCGGTGATCCTGAACGTTTTTCCAAACAGAAACGTGCGCTCATGACTCCCATTTCTTCCAGTTCCACAGGAAAATAAGAGAGATTCGGGGCAAGCTGGGAAAATTGTTCAATATCATCTCCACAGGCAAGAAGCGACATTTCGGAGGGAACTTTGATCCCGTTCCGGCTCAAACAGGAGTATGCACCATAGGCAAGCAGCCCGGATGCAGTGATCAAAGCTGTCGGACGGCGGGACATGTGAAGCAGCTTTTCCGCCTCCCGATCCGCAGCACGGATATATTCTTCACGGGGAGCATCATTGCTGATCGTCAGAAGTTCCAGTTCCATCCCCAGAGAATCAACTGCACTCTGCACCCCTTCCACCATCAGAGCATTGTTCAAACCGACCCGGCGGTCAGTATAGTTCGGGAAAACCATCATTGCCACATGACGGTGTCCGTTTTCGTAAAGAAGATTGACAGCATTATTTCCAATCTGTTTGTAATCGCGCCCGATGAACGGAAGATCCTGCCAGAGTTCTGCGAAAAGCTGAACCAGCGGAATGCCCCGTTCCAAAAGAGAACGGTAGAGAACTTCGTTTGTTCTGCCGTCTTCGATCATGGGCGTTGTTATGATCCCGTCAAGCTGGTTCACATGAGGCGTTTGCAGGTTATGCGCCTCTTCTTCCAGCGTATCACAGGGATAAACGATGATATCATAGTCATGTTCATAGCAGACTTTTTTGATTCCTTTGAGGAGATTTGTCTGGAGAAACGGGTTGTTTGAGCGGTAGAAGAATCCCAGCAGATAAGATTTCTGCGACTGCATGGAACGGGCGGTAATGTTGGGGATATAATGATTTTCCTGAGCAATACGGAAGATTTTTTCCCGTGTTTTTTCAGAGAGATGAACATTGGAACTTTTTTTTGAAAATGCCGTACTGACAGCACCGACAGATACTCCGGCGAGCCGTGCAATATCTTTGATCGTCATCCGTTTTTCCATGCTGCATCCAACCTTTCTTCAAGAAAAAAATCAATTTTTTTTATTTCAGCCACTTGCCAATTCACGATATCTGATATATAATATAGCAGACAAAAGGCAAAAATCAATTTTTTTTTGCAAAAATATGAAACGTTTCATTAAATATATTTTCAACGAGAAAGGAGCAGAAAATGCTGAAAAAACAACTAACCGTACTTCTTGCGGCAATATTTGTCTGCACAGCAGCAGTCATTCACGCGGCAGAAGTCACTCTGGTCAAAGCAGGAAAACCCGAAGCCGTGATCCTGCTGGACAAAAAAGCGACAAGAAGTGCCCAGATGGGAGCCTTTGAGCTTCAGTACCATGTGAAACTCATCACCGGTGCGGAACTACCCATCGTAACAGAAGCCCCTGCCGGAAAGCTGGTCATCAAAGTCGGCGGCGAAAATGGTGATTTCAAGGATGAAGCCACCCGGATCCGCTTCTCAAAGAACAGAATCCTGCTCACCGGCGGCGATACTGCAGATTACGGCAAAGTTGATTACAAGAAACCCGGAACATTCCCGTCCGTCAACTATCATTGGAAAGGTTCTCTTTTTGCGGTCTACGACTTCCTTGAAGATTACTGCGATGTTCATTTCTATGGACTTGCCCCCAACGATACCACCTACAAAAAACGCTCCACGCTCCGTGTAACCGTCAAAAACCGGGATTTTGTCCCCGGCATGGATGGATTCCGCGATTTTTATGACGATTATTTCCGCAGTCACACCATCAAGCTGACACAGCGGGATCAGTTTCTCTGGAAACTCCGCTGGCGCGCAAGCGTGACTTATGCAAAAGTCAATCACAACACTTACAGTATTTACTTCTCACACTGGGGCAAGGCAAAACACCCCAAACTTTCTGCGGCGTTCAAAGGTAAACGCCCGGAACTCTTTGCCCGCGGTTATGAAGGGAAAGGCGCATCTTGCGGTGTCTTTCTGGAAAGTAAATATCCCGGCGACCTTGATCTTCCGCCGCAGCTCTGCTATACCAATCCCGGAACCATTGATTATTATGCACGGGAAGGTTTGACCTATTTCTACGGCAAAAATGTTCTCGGCGGCTGGATGAACATTGCGGGCAGCACGTCCCCCGATAAAAATCTCATGCCCCGCTTCCCCGGAAAACCCTATTTTTATCCCTATGAAGGGAACGACTCCGGAATGTTCTGCAAGTGTCCCGAATGTCAGAAACTGGTCGTCGGAGACTCTTTTTCCAACACAAAATTCAAATTCATGAATGCCATCACCAAACGTGCTGCGGAAATCGACCCCAAAGCGAATATCGGTTTTGCAACGCTTGCTTACGGTGAAACGCTTCCGTTCCCGGATGATATCAAGATCGACAAAAACGTGTCTGTCGAACTCTGTCTCACCAACTATGCCTGGTGGCATCCGGCGATTTACAATGCAAGTATCAAAAACTATGAAAAATGGGTGAACGCCATGAAGGGGAAAGCTCCGCTGACCCTCTGGCTTTATGTCTACGGACCCCAGCATGATGCCGGAGTTCATTATGGTGCTTACAAACCCTTCCCCCTCTTCTATCCCTGGCAGATGGCAAAACAGATGCAGCGGTTCAACAAAGACGGCATCAAAGGTGTCTTCGCTGAATGCAAAATGCCCGCAAACTATCTGGAAGCATATATCGTTGCCAAGATGGCATACGATCCCTCCATCAACCCGGATAAACTGATCAGCAAATTCTTTGATGATTATTACGGCGCAGCCGGAACACCCATGCTTCAGCTCTACCGTATCATTCAGGATGCCGCATGGTCCGGTTCCATCATTCCCAAAGACTGGAAGAAAGATCCCAACATTGCCTACGGTCCCAACGGACGGGTCTTCAGCCCCTGGTGGAGTACAAACCTCTGGACTCGTGAAGTGAACTTCAATCTCGGTTCTCATGAACGGATCAAAAAGCTGAATGCGCTGATCGAAAAAGCAAAAACACTGGTTAAAACTCCCGAAGAAAAAGAACGCCTCAACCGTTTTATCAAAACCGCATGGCAGCCTGCTCTTGAGGGCAGACGCGAACATGATATTTATCTTCAGCAGAATCAGGTTCCGCCCCGCAGTATGCTGCTTCACCCGGTTGCAGACGGAGCAAACGGCGATCCGATGAAAGTGGATTGGAGCAAGG
Organism: Lentisphaerota bacterium; assembly: GCA_015061845.1. Lineage (GTDB taxonomy): Bacteria > Verrucomicrobiota > Lentisphaeria > Victivallales > UBA1829 > SIG79. Next base: position 38,690 of record SUVT01000013.1, on the reverse strand, counting down.
CTTACAAAACAGAAAAATGGCTTGGAATCGACGGAAAAGAGGTCGGCAGCACCTCCAGTCTTCAGGTCGTAACTGACTCCAAATATGTCTACTTCAAGTATCATGATGCCCGCAAGCCGTGGTTGAATGAAGGACTCTGGACCGAAAATATCGAGTTTTTCTTCACCGATGGTTCCATCTATCCGATGTACCATTATGCCCACGGACCGAAAGCCGGCTCCAAGCCTGTCGGACAGATCTATCAGAACATCAACGACAGTATGCGGCAGAACGATTATGACTTCCAGTCAAGATCCGTCTCCATTCCCACTGACAAAGACTGGACCCTTTACATTTCCATTCCGCGGGACAGACTTCCGCTCAAGAACAACATCATGAGCTGTGACTTTTTCCGGATGCGCCATGACGGCAAGAAGTGGCATGTCTCCTGCTGGCAGCCCACCTATACCGTCAGCGGCAACAAGGGAATGGACAGCTACGGAAAAATCTTCATCACGCCGTTTACCATTCAGGATAAGGACTTCAAGTATCTCTGGAAGAATCAGGCAACATTCCAGGTCAAGGATCCGGCTGCAAGTGACGGTTTTGCCGGAATGCAGATCGGGAAATACTCCTGGTATCTCTCCTATCCGTTCCCGAAATGTTTCCCGAAAGGCAAACTGAAGCTGATCGTCCGCACCAGACTCGAAGCGAAAAATGCAGATAATTTCTCTTTCACCGTTCACAGCTGGAAAGCGAAAAAACGGGTGATCGGCAGAACCGTCCCGGCAAACGTCGTCCGCGGCAAAAAATATGTGGATTTTGAAGTCGGAACAGCTTCATTCGATTCTGACATGTCATTGGTCACCGGAGCAGTCATGTTCCAGAGAAAATGGCATAAAAATCCTGAGGATAAGACATTTGTTGACTGTCTCCGGTTTGAAAAAGCGGAATAAGCATGTTATAGTACGGAAGATTTACAACGTCTTCCGTACTGTTTAACAAAGATAAGGAGTCAACATGAAAATCAAAAAATTTACTCTGATTGAACTGCTTGTTGTTATCGCAATCATTGCAATTCTGGCTGGCATGCTTCTTCCGGCGTTGAATAAATCCCGTGAAAAAGGAATGACTACCAGCTGCAGCGGCAACATGAAACAGCTCGGTATGGGGCTTATGTTTTATGCAGGAAATAATGGAGACACCCTTCCGAAGTCAAGATTTATCACGTCTGGAAAATATCATGGTGATGTGCAAATTTCCATTATGAATGAAATGCAGGTCAAACACGGTACCCAAAATAATATTATGGTTTGTCCGGTATTTGTCACAAGAAACAAATATTGTCCGATCAATTCCTGGCCGACATTATGGGATGGTTCCAACTACTTTGAGTACAGCTATTGTGTCAATGAGCATGTATTTCCCAAAGGAGAGGATGTGATCCTCACGATTGTAAGCACAGACAGTAAAAAACTCTCCAGAATTCTGCAGCCCTCTGCAGTTTTTGCCATGGCAGACTCTACGGCTTCTGTAACAGCCCGTTACAGTACGCAGGGTTTTTACAATGCTCATGGAAACGGATTCAATATGCTGATGCTTGACGGCAGAGTTCAGCATATGCAGAACAATTATCCGGAAAAACTTTCTCTGGAAGTGGTCAAAACATCTAACGGATGGCCCGGACCTGCATACCCCTATTCCTACGTTGTCAAAAATAATAAAGGTCTCGGATTCAAACCTTTCTGGGGCGATGAACCTTAATAAAGAACTACCAAGGTACTACAAAAATGCGCGAAACAAAAAAACAACTCTACGCCTATCGGTCCTTCTGGCCCGAACTGGAAGCAAGAAAAAGATTCAAAACTCAAGTCGGGGTCAACGTTCATAACGTAATGATCTCCAACACCGCGAACTCTCTCGGGTTCCATTACACCAAGTATCCAAACGTCTGGAAATGGAACGGTGTTTATGATCTGGATGCCTTCGATAAACAGCTGGATGATGTGATCTCTGTCGTCCCCGATGCCCGTTTCCTCGTTATGCTGGATTTGAATACGCCTCACTGGTGGACACGTTATCTTGGAGCGTTCGGGGTTCGTTATGACTCGTTCTATGAACTGGGCAAGATCAGTGCCAGCGAACTCTGGCGGAAAGACACCGCTGAATATATGCGGATCGTCATGGAACATGCCCAGAAGAAGTATGGTGACCGCATTGAGGGCTATGTTCTCGGCTGCGGCGGCGCGACAGAGTGGCACGACCGTTCCCGTTCCGAAGAGAGTATTTACAAACTCGATGCGTTCCGGAAATGGCAGAAAGCCAACGGAAAGGAAATGACCGATATTCCGGGGCGTATGCGTCGCGATTCCGGCTCTTACGACTTCTGCATGGATTTCAAAGATACCGGAAGTTATTACAACGGAAACGACCCCACCGGCGGAGCCTATGAAAGCGTGTTCCCCAATGGATTCGGCTTGTTCCGTTCTCCGGAAAAAGATCAGGATGTCATTGATTATCTCCGTTTCTGTGCGGAACTCAATGTGGAAACGGTCAGCTACTTCCTGAAAGAGGCGAGAACTGTGATTCCGGCTGATGTGGAACTGGGCTGTTTCTTCGGCTATTGTATGGCATCATGGACAATGAGCGCATGTCATCTTGCATACGAAAAACTGCTGCAGAATCCTGATATTGACTTTGTGATCGCACCTGTGATCCAGAACAGCATCGGAGAAGGAAGTGTCAGTGCAACCGTTCACAAGACCATTGAACTTTCCGGCAAACGGATGCTTCAGGAATTTGACCAGAAAGTCTGGTGTTACAACCGTGTGATGTCTGACTGCTGTACCCTGCCCGCACCGAAAGTGAATGAAGAAGCGACATGGTCTAAAAATGCCAGTGGGAAAGATATTGCCAAGAATTTTACCTTCGGCGGCGGCAACGGCTGGACCTCCCCCAAGCGCACAGCGGAAGGGATCAAGCGGGATTCCTCCATGGCTCTGATGCAGGGCGATTCTCTCTGGTGGTTCGATATGTGGGGCGGATTCTATCAGCACGATGAAGTCTATGAAGCATTGACAAAGAGTCACGAAATTTACAAACAGGAAATCCATGATCCGGGAAAATCCATCGAAGAAGCTCTGGTCGTTTATGATCCGGAAAACCTTTATCTGATCAATGACATGAATGAACGGGCTGGAACCTTCCATGCGTACCCGCGTAGAGCCCTCGGAAAATGCGGTATTCCTTATGATGTCTGTTCTCTGAATGACCTGAAAAAGATGGATATGACTCAGTACAAGCTGATCGTTCTCTGTCACGAATTCCAGCTCACCGATGAAAAAATGGCTCTGCTCAGAGAGAAGGTTCTCAACTCCGGCAGAACCGTTCTTTGGATTTACGGACCGGTCATCGGCAAAGATGGAAAATGGAATCCGGAAAATGTGGAAAAAGTTTGCGGTATTCCCTATGGGACCGATGGAGTTCCGACCAGAGATATGGGCGACTGGAAATCCGCCTATGCGTTCCGAACCGATAAGGTCATCAACGAAAATGTCATGCGTGATCTGGCGGCTAAGGCTGGCTGCCACATCTGGAGCAGCCGTCCGGCAGCGATCCGGGCAACCAGCAGATTCGTCTGTGTCCACACCGTCGGTTTTGAACCGATCACCGTCAACCTGCCCCGGAAAGCGGCAAAGGTCACGGAACTTTACACCGGAAAAGTCTGGGAAAACACAGATCAGATAACATTTGAAGTAGATGAAGTTGCTACTTATTTCATGAAAGTGGAATACTGAAAAATGTTGAATGAACAAGCTGCACCTTTTACAGTGGAAAATTATCGGGAGATGACGGACGAAGGTCATGTTTTTCTCCGGAATAAAAGTGCAAAGAAAAAGGGGAATGAAATTCTTTTCTCCGGGATCACTGTTGAGTTATCCTGTCAGGAAGAAGTTCTCCTTAACGCACTGGAAGATTTGAAAGCGTTTTACCGCTATTCTCTGGAAGAGACATTTGAGGGAAACACCTGTTTTCTGAAAGTTTCCAGCAGAAAGAAAAGCGGAAAAAGTTTGAAATATACCATATCCATTGGGAAAAACGGGGTGACGATTACAGCGGAAACGCCCCGCGGCGCAGCGAGAGCATTGTTCCGGCTGCAGGCAATGATGCGCCTGCGCCGGGCACCGTTCCTGACAAAAGGAACGTTCGATTCTGCAAAAGACCTTTCCCCTGCTGTGGCGTATTTGGCATTCAGCACTTTCATGACCAATGAGATGGATTATCCAACAGCCTATCATGAAAATTACCTCAAACGGCTCGCCCGGACGTTGTACAGCGGATTCCATCTGAATCTTCAGATGCTGCTTTTTGCGAAGTCTGATCTTCTGAGTGAATTTGACAATCCGAACGCAGAAGAGAATCTGGAAACGCTGCGGAAGATCGTAGCTTGCGCCGAACGGTTCGGCTTGGATGTCTACCTTTCCTACTACCTGGAACCGGTCAAAGGAGATCATCCGGCGTTTCAGAATCACCCGGAAATCAGAGGAAGCCGTCTTGTGGGAACGGACAATCTTTATGTCTGCTGCTGTTCCCATGATCTTGTGCGCCGGTTCTATACAGAGCAGGCTGCACGGCTCTTCCGGGAAGTTCCCGGATTGGGCGGTTTGCTGATGATCGCCGGTTGTGAAGGTTTTCTGCACTGTCATACAGCCTGTGCCCAGACTCCAGACGGAAGATGTGAGTGTCCGCGCTGCCGTGATCTTGAACCGGAACGCAGCGTTGCCGATATGTTCAATATGATGGCAGCGGGCGTGAAAGAAGTTTCCCCCGAAGCGGAATTCGTTGTTTGGAACTATGGGATCCATGCCTGGTCCGATGTTCTCGGTGAAAAATTTGTCTCTTATCTCTCCAAAGATTGTACCGTCATGGCAAACTTTGATACCGGAGACGATTTCCAGCTGGAAGGCGCGGAAGGAACTTATTTTGATTATTCTTTCACCTGTGTCGGTCCCTCTTCACCGTACAAAGCGCAAACTGCAATCGTGCAAAAGCGCAAGATGAAGATGATGGCGAAATGTGAAAGCGGAACGCCGCTGGAATATTGTTCTCTGCAGTATGTTCCCGCCATGACCAGATGGGAACGGAAATTTGCCAACATCATCAAAATGGGGACCTCCGGAGCGGTTTTCAACTGGAAATTTGTTGGTTATACCGAGGGATTATCCCAGGAACTTGCAGGGCTTATGAGCGGAGGAGAACAGAAAAACATTCTGAAAAAACTTGCCGCCCAGCATTTCGGCGAAGATAACGTGGCAACACTTCTTCTGGCATGGAAAAAATTCGACCGTGCCATTGATTTTCACCCGTTTTCCATCGGAAGTGCCGGTTATTTCAAAGGACCGTTCTACATCGGACCGGCGCAGCCGCTTCTGCTGACGACGGATGCTCCTGCAGACATTCCGCCCAGTTTCTACTGGCGTAACGGGAGGAGTCCGCTCTTTATGAACACCCTCTCTTTTGTGGAGCCCTTCGGCGTAAAATCTTTCATGAAAGCGGTCACGAAACTGGAAGCTCATTGGAGCGAGGGCGTGGAAATTCTGGAAAAACTCTCTCTCCATCCGGAAGATAAATATCTGGCAAAAGAGATCAAAGAACACAAACAGCTCTGTCTGTTGTTCCAGTGTTTTCTGCGGACAGCCAAAGCTATGGCTCAGTTCTACATTCTGCGGGACTCTTTCCAGCAGGAAGCCTATTCACCGGAACAGGCAAAAGAGAAACTGCAAGCCATGCGGGAAATCGCATTGTCTGAAATTTCCAACACAGAAACAGCGTTGGAAATTCTGAAAGAAAATCACCGGATCGCTTTCTGCTACGGCTACCGTTACGGTATCAGCGTGGAGATGTGCGAATACAAGCTGAAGCACACAAAGCTGCTGATCGAAAAAGCTCTTCCGCAGAAATATTACGGAATCACTTTTTCCAGACAGCGTCATCCGCGCTGGCATTTCTGACTTGAAAAATCGAAAATTTGTGCTATCTTATATGCTCCCCGGAGAAATCTCTTTCTGATAAAGGATTGAGACTATCTCCTTATAGCCTGAAAACAAGGAGCAATAAGATGGCAGTCGGAATTATTTTTCTTTTCATTACAGCGATCATGTGGGTGATTCTGGGAGCAGTGATCAGTCATGCAGCACAGAAAGACCTGAATCTTGGATTCATTCAGGGTGCAGGTGCAATCGTTCTTGCGGCATTTACTCTTCCGCTTTATTTTTGGACGGATATGTCTGTTCCGTATCAGGTGTTGATTGCGGTTCCCCTTTCCGGGATCGGTAACTATCTGACCTTTATCCTCATGAACAAAGCGATGCAGAAAGGTCCCAACGGTCTGGTTTGGGCGATGATCCAAAGTGCATTTATTCTGCCGTTCCTTATGGGAATTATCTTTTTCGGAGTTCCCTGTCCAGCTACAAGAATCGCGGGGCTGATCATGCTGGTTCTTGCGATGATCATTATGGGTGTTTTCGGAAAAAATGAAAAAACCAAAGGGGAAAAACGCAGTTACATCTGGATCGTTTATACCGTTCTCGGATTCCTTGTTGCGGGTGCAACTCAGAGCTGTGCGAACATGCCCTCTTACCTGATCAAAGAAGAAGCAGGCGGAATTCTGACCGCATTGTTCCGTGCCGGACTGAGTTCCGGAGGGATTTTTGCAACATTCTTCGTCCATGGTTTGATCGATAAAAAAATCTTCCAGTGGAAAAACTGCATCAGCAGTACCGTTGTTATGACGATTGCCACGGTTCTTTCTCTGATCTTCACCTTTATCGGACTTGACCGACTGGCAAAATGCAATGCCGGAGCAATCGCCTACCCGATGATCGTCGGGATCTCCATTGCGATTTTCATGATCTACACCTCCATCCGGTTGAAAGAAAAATTATCGTTCCCGGCGCTTTGCGGGGTTCTGCTCTGCCTTGCCGGAATCGTTGTAATCGCATTATAAATAAAAAGCAGAAACGGAGTTTTTTTGTGCTGAACTTTCTCATTCTTCTGACAACGCTCCTGTTGTGGTACAACATCTGGATCTACTATATTGTTATTGGGATTTTTACAGCACTGCTCTTTTGTTATGATAAAGCAGTTGCGATCAAAGGCAAACGGAGAATTCCGGAAATGACACTGCATCTTGCCTCTTTTGCCGGAGGGGCATTCGGAGCAATTCTTACCATTTGCCTGATCCGTCATAAGTCATCAAAACCTGTTTTTTATATTCCGGTTGCACTCTTCACAAGCCTGCATGTCTGTCTGGTACTCTTCCTTTACCGGAAGGGATTTCATGCACTTCCAGCCCTGATTTCCGCTTATCTGCATTAAAACAGGGGAACTGCCATGAAAGTAACGATCCTTGCTGAAAACAATGCGGTGTCCCCCTTTGAAGCGGAACATGGTCTTTCTCTTTTGCTGGAACATGGGAATCTTCAGCTTCTCTTTGATACCGGAGCGGGGACAGTTCTTGCCGGAAATAGCGAACTCATGAAGAAAGATCTCTCATCTCTGGACGGGATCATTCTCTCTCATGGACATTCAGATCATACCGGCGGACTTTATCTTCTGGATCCAACGACCGTTTGGCACACTCCGGGAATCACACAGCCGCATTACAGCCGTCATCCGGGCAAACCTGTCCGCACATTAACCATGCCGGGATGTTGTGTTGAACATCTGAAACAATGTCAAAGCAAGATTGTTGATACCTTTACGGAAATTCTCCCGGATATTTTTCTGACCGGTGCGATTCCACGTCTTTCCGGCGAAGACTGCGGAGGACCGTTTTTCTCCGATGCAGATGGTAATATCAGAGATGAAATTTCAGATGAACAGGCGTTGCTGACAAAAGACGGGATCCTGATTCAGGGCTGCTGTCATGCCGGGATCATCAACACGCTGGAATATTGCAAACAGAATGCACCGGATATAAAGATCCACACTGTCATCGGCGGTTTGCATCTGCTTCTCGCCCCGGAAGAACGGCTCCGGAAAACAGCTGAATATCTGAAAAAATCAGGGATCAAAAAACTTTATCTGCTCCATTGCACCGGAGAAAATGCTATCATCTATTTAAGAAAGGCTCTTCCGGAAATCGAAATTTTCACTCCGGGCGTCGACGGGAAAACGATCTTACTGTAAAAAGAGGGAACGATCCCCGATCCGGCAGGGTTCATCAAACAGGAAGGACAGAGAAGGCAAAGCGTGACCGTATTCCAGTCCACGGAACACCGGACAGTTTACACGGTCTGCAAAATCCAGAAACAGCCGATTCCGTTCAGCAGAGTTTCCGCAATCTGTAAACTGAGCAAAAACAACAGCAGCTGCGCCGTGGAAAAATTTGCTGTACAAAAGCTGATTCAGCATCCGGTCGATCTTCCGGACTGGCTCTCCAACCTCTTCTATGATGACGATTCTTCCTTTCATTGAAGGCATGTAATCTGTTCCGCAAAGAGCTGCGGCAAGTGTCAGGTTGACCGGGATCACGCCGCCGGAAACAGTTTGATCGCCACTCAAAGCGACCAGCTTCCGTCCAACTTTGTTCCATGTTCCGCCTGTTCCATCCAGTTGACGGTAAACCCGTTTCATGCCGGAAAGAGTTGTCCGGGAGAGCATAGATTCCGGCAGGCGCGCGACCATTTGAGATGCCACACAACGTCCGGCATTCTGCGACAGCATAGCCAGATGCAGAGCCGTGATATCACTGAACCCGATCACAGGAAGATTCCGTTCTTTCAGGACTTCATAATTGATTTTTTCCAGAATTCTGGGGGTTCCATAACCGCCCCGGGTACAGATAATGGCATCGACCGATTCATTTTCTGCAAGGGAATTAAAATCATCGATCCGGAAAGAATCATCAGCGGAAAGATAAGAGAAAGTTCCTTTCCGGAAAAGATGTTTCCCCGTGATCACTTTGATACCGCACTGTTCCAGAACCTGAATTCCGGCACAGAGTTCTTCCGGTTTGCATGAACTTGCCGGTGCAGCAATTCCGAATGTACGGATCGTTGAACCGAAGATGTCAGTTTTTGGAGTCATCATACCCGAGTTGTCCCAGAAATTCTCCGGTTGCACCGCCGGAGACATTTTTCAATTCTTTTCTCAAAACATACGGACGGTACTCAGCAGAAATTCCTTTATCATCCGTTTTCAAGTCGATAATGCACTCTTTCACCAGTTTTTCCTGCGATGTCCCACGGTAATTTTCTTTCAGAACCTCATTCACCTTTGCTTCCATAATAAATTTCGGTATATTCAGGGATCCCGCTTTGGCAGATACGATTTCTATGTGATCCACTCCGTCTTTCACTGTCAATTTCATAACAAGATGCAAATTCAGATATTTTCCGAAAGGATTCCCGGGAGTCTCCATGGTATATTTGAGATGGAACAAACCTTCTTTCAGGATCAGACTTGTCCGTTTGGCAGTGATCCGGTTTCCGCCTGTGGCGCCCGACTGATTCAGAAGATTGGAAAATATAACGTTCCGGAGAATATAGTTGAACTCATCGTCCTCGTAGGAAATGGAAGCCCGGGTATAGGGATTCGATTTCCTCATAATCTCATAATTGTTCTCGCCCTTCTGCATCACATAAAAAGGAATGAACGGCTCTTTCTCCTTTGGACGGCGCAAATAATAATGGTCAAGAGGCATCGGAACATCATCAAACGCCATTGCCATCAGAATACATGCTGTCATACAAAGAAGCAGAAAGAGTGGACCGACGCTCCATAAAATAATTTTGCGCCGTTTATTCTTTGATTCTGTGCTGGAATCTGTTGTCATAAAATCTGTCTCGGTGTTTTCGGGGGAACAAAGACCGCTGCACGGAGATACTCTAAAGCTGTGGGCGGTGATGAGAAATCCCCGGGCATGAGCCGGATCAGCGCATCGGCATGGATGGACGGTATATAATTGACTTTCACCTCAAAGGAAGCCAGTGCAGCAGAATCTTTTTCCAATGCACAGACAGCTCTGTTTTCCGCTGCGGAGCGGAGTTCATCCCCGTTACGGAACACCTCTTTGTAACCGTTCTGAACATAATCCGTACCCTGCAAACTCAAACCATAGCCGATGATCTCGGAACGTTTTCCATCGAACAGCACCAGCACTTCCTGTGGACGGTTCTGTTCATCGGGGAATGCGGTCAGAGCCATTGCGGCAGCAGTTGAAACACCGCGCACTCTGACACCTTCTTTTCCGTAAGCGAGCCCCATTACATAAGAAGAAGCGATCCGCAGTCCGCTGAAACTTCCGGGTCCGGCACCGACAGTCCACTCCCGGATCTGCTCAACGCCGCCGGCTTTTGCGGCTGCTTCTGCGATCCATTCCGGCAGTCGGGAAGCATCATGTCCGGAGAAAAGATGATTTTCCCGTACCAGTAATTGATCCCCCTGCATCATAGCAAAAGCGGCTTCGCCCCATGAAAAATCCAGAGCCCCGCAGATAATTTTATCTTCCATATTCACTTTCTCCCGAAAAAATTCGTTTTTTTTTCAAAATCGCCTTGCATTTTTCAAAGGTTGTGTTATATTACATCCCTATCACGAGGCGTGATGGTCGAGCGGCTAAGGCAACGGTCTGCAAAACCGGTTCTGGTGGGTTCAACTCCCACTCACGCCTCCATTTTTTTTGCCCTTTTTCCGCATTTCCCATTATCTCCAATTTCTTTCATCATGGCGCAATCCATGTCCGGTGTAGATCTGACGCGGACGCACGATCTTTGTATCTGTGCCGATCATTTCGCGCCAGTGAGCGATCCAGCCTGGCAGACGTGCCAGTGCAAACATCACGGTAAACATGTTTTCCGGAATTCCGATGGCACGGTAGACGATACCGGAGTAGAAGTCCACGTTCGGATAAAGATTCCGGGAAATGAAGTAGTCATCATGCAGTGCAGCCTCTTCCACTTCCAGCGCAATATCAAGAAGCGGATCGTTGATGTGCATTGCAGAAAGATAATTGTGACATTCCTGTTTGATGATCTTTGCACGGGGATCGAATGTCTTGTAAACTCTGTGACCGAAGCCCATCAGTCGCTGCGGATTGCTCTTATCTTTCACCTGTTCCAGGAATGCCTTTGCACTGCCGACTTTCCGGATCGTGCGGAACATTTCCACCACAGCTTGGTTTGCTCCGCCATGGAGCGGACCGGACAACGCAGAAATTCCTGCAGAGATCGTTGCATACAAGTTCACCTGGGCACTGCCGAGTGTACGGACAGCTGTCGTTGAACAGTTCTGTTCGTGGTCAGCGTGCAGAATCAGAAGTGTATTGAGAATGCGGACTGTTTCCGGACGGATCTCATACGGTGCAACCGGGGAATCAAACATCATGTTCAGGAAGTTTGCACAATAGCTGAGGTCGCGGCGGGGATAAACGATGGGTTCGCCGACACTCTTTTTGTAAGCCATTGCCGCCATGGTACGGATCATGGAGATCAGTCGGGCAGAGGAAATTTCGATATCTTCTGCCAGAGAAAGCAAGTCAACATTGGGATAGAATGCCGCCAATGCGTTGATCATGGTGGAGAGGATGTGCATGGGGTGCGCACCACGGGGGAAACTGTCGAAGAAGTGACGCATATCTTCATGGATCAGAGAGTGCTGGTTCAACAGTGCCGAAAAGCTCTTTTTCTGATCTTCATCCGGCAGATCACCATGCACGAGCAAATATGCGGTCTGGACGAAAGAGCCGATCTTCACCAGTTCTTCCACAGGGATCCCGCGGTAACGGAGGATTCCTTTTTCTCCATCGACGTATGTGATTTTGCTGAAACAGGCAGCAGTATTCATAAAACTGGGGTCAAGGGTGACATATCCGGTCTTCTGCCGCAAACCGGCGATCATCAGGGCTTTTTCGCCCTCTGTCCCCTGCACGATCGGCAACGGAATATCTTTGCCTTCTATCTTCAAAACAGCCTGATTTTCACTCATGGTGGTAATTCCTTTCCGTGTTATTTCTTTTATCAGAAAGTAATATACACCCTGAAAGGGAAAAATGCAATTAAAACAGATGATTTTATATTCTTGAACGGAAGGAAATTCTGGGATCGACAAAGACATAGAGAATGTCAGAGATCAGGAATCCCAGCAGGGTAAGGAATCCGCTGAAAGAAAAGAGTGCCATGATCAGAGGAATATCCCGGCTGCTCAACGCACGCATGGAGAGATCCCCCATCCCGGGAATCGCAAAAATATACTCAATCAGCAAACTGCCGGAAATCAGCCCCGGCAGCAGCCCCGCAAGCAGAGTCACCATAATCACAAGGATATTTCTGAACGCATGGGAAAACACGATATCAAACTCGGAAACGCCTTTGGCACGGGCGGTCCGGATATATTCCTGACGCAAGGTATCGATCATTGCAGAACGGGTAAACCGGGAAAGTCCGGCAAAACCTGCATAGCTCATACAGAGAACCGGAAGAATATAGTGCAAAAGAGTTTCCCAGACAATGCGCCAGGTACTCAGCCCGTATGTCGTCGCAGGCTCAAGCCCTTTTACCGGGAAAATTGGAAAAGCACCGCCCTTGCAGACAAGTGCCTGAAGTGATAGTGCGACCCAGAGTACAGGCATGGAAAACAGGAAAAACAGGACAACTGTCGTGACTTTATCGAACTTCCCTTCCGGGAACACCCCCGAAAACAAGCCGATCGGAATCGCTAAAAGGTAAACCAGAAGAATCGCACAGATATTCAGCCGCAATGTCACCGGAAGACGTTCCAGGATCAAATCTGTCACCGGACGCCCTTTGTCAAAGGAGACTGACGTCCCGAAATCTCCGCGGCAGACATCTTTCATCCAGAGAACGAAACCGGTCAGAATCGGCTTATCAAAGTTGAGTTTCTTCTTCATGACCTCGTTTTCAGTCAGTTCCGGCTTATCGGAAGAAAGCCCCGTCGCTCCAGCACCGCCGGAACCGATCATGGAAGATTTCACCGGGTCACCCGGGGCAACCCGGAGCAGAACATAACTGGTCAGCAGGATCAGGACAAGGGTAACCGCTGCAAGCAGAATTCGTTTTACCAAATATTCCCAAAGCCCCGGTTTCATCCTGAATCACTCCTCTGAAGTCTGTTTTGCAAACTCGTCTTCGATCACACGCATCTTTTTCCATTTCCCATGGATGTACCGGCTGATGAAAACGATCGCACATGTTGTGATATAGACATCAAGAATGATCCAATATGCCATGGCTGGCCACTTCATGTACCATGCAAGAATACAGGGCAGAACGCACAACGAAAAGGCAAGACCGACATTGGCATACATGGCAAATTTTGTATCTCCGGCACCTTTGACCGCTCCGGAAAAGACAATCACAAGTCCGTCAAACACAGTAAATGCCGCAATGAACCGCATAAACATCCGGACAACTTCCATTGTCTCCGCCTGCCCCGCATCGCCTGACCGGGCAAACAGATTGATCAATGGATCCGGATAGAAGAAAAACAGCAGAGCCATTGTTCCGGTGTACATGATCGTGAGAGTCCGGCACGTCCTGACTGCACGGCAGGCATCAGCGATTTTTCCTGCCCCGACACACTGACCGACCAGCACCGTTGCTGTCTGACCAAGCCCGATCATGGGGGTGAAGGAGATGGAGTTGATCGAAAGCGCAATCGTTGAAGCCTCCTGAGTGATCAGACGTTCTTCTTCCGAAGAACCGACCCAGCCGAGCATGATCACAAAAATATTGAATGCCAGCAGGTCAAGAAAAAGTTGAACCCCGCTGGGCGTTCCGAACTTCAGCATCCGTCTGAAAAGATCTTTGTCGAACACCGGGGGCCAGGTCGCATAACGCTTCCGTTCCCGTTTCAGGAGAAAACAGATCATATACAGGAGCAGACCAGCCAGTGCAGCACCGATGGTTCCGATGGCAGCACCGGCGATTCCCAACTCCGGCGCACCCCAGCTCCCGAAAATAAACGCATAGTTCAACGGAATGTTCAAACCGGTCACAACAAAGTTGTTGATCATCACAAAAACCGTCTTTCCGCGCCCTGCCCAGAATGCAGACAATGCACTCTGCATCAGGGGAATGAAAGAGAATACGGAAAGGATCCGGAAATAGACGATCTCCTGTTCCTGCACAGACTCCGCATGTCCCATTGCCCGGAACATGGGTTCTGCCCAGAAATAGCCTGAGGCAAGCAGAACCCCGCCAAGCAGAGAAAGCCAGAGAGCCTGCCAGATGGAAGGTCCGACCCGGTGTTCCGCATCTGCTCCGGTGTACTGCGCAACAAAACTGTTGGCATATCCGATCACACCAAGGAAAAAGCAGCAGATCGTGAAGCTGGTCAACCCGGAAGGAAGAGCAGCGTTCACAGCATCCCGGGAATATTTCGCAAGCATGACACGGTCAAAAAACAGGTTCATTGCATGTCCGGCTGATGCAAGGATCAGGGGGATAGAAATATTCAAAACCTGAAAAAGTCCGCCTGGTTTGCGGGCGTTCGGGAGAAGTTGGGAGGTCAAATTCATTCTGCGGTTCCTCAATGAGCCATGGCGCGGCGCGCTTCAAGGTCATCCTGTTTTTTCTTCAAAGTTTCACGTTTGTCGCTGAATGTCTTTCCTTTAGCAACGCCAAGTTCTACTTTGACACGTCCATTTTTCAGATACAGGGAGAGCGGAACAAGAGTAACCCCCTTCTCCTTGACTTTCTGGGAAAGTTTCAGGATCTCCCGTTTATGCATCAGCAATCGGCGGGGGCGGACCGATACATGGTTGAACCGGTTCCCGAACCCGTAAGGTGCAATATGCATTCCGTAAATCAGAAGTTCTCCTTTCACCACCTGAATATACCCCTCCTGAATAGAGACGGATCTTGCACGGCAGCTCTTGACTTCCGTTCCGGCAAGCACAATACCGCACTCATACTTTTCCAGGATCGTGAAATCATGGAACGCTTTGCGGTTTCTTACCAGATCGGTACCTTCTGCAAATTCTTTTTTCTTTTCGCTCATATCAACCCATGTATTTTGCAGCTTCCGCTGCGAATTGTTTCTGTACCGGTGAATTTTCTTCTGTCAGAGAATCCAGAAAATATTTCAGAAGATCACTCTGCTGTTTTGAAAGCCCGGACGGGATCTCCACTTTCAACTTCACCAACTGATCCCCCTGCGGTTTCGTTTTTGAACCGGGGAAACCGCTGTTGCGGATCCGGAGAATATTTCCGGTCTGGGATCCGGCAGGAACCTTCATCCGGACTTTCCCTTTCATGGAAGGAACTTCCACGATCCCGCCATTGACAGCTGTCTCAAGAGAGATCGGCAATTCACAGATAAGATTCTGACCATCTCTGGAAAACACGGAGTTCGGAGCAACCTTGATCACCACGAACAGATCCCCTGCGGGACCGCCCATGGGACTTGCTCCCCCTGCTCCGGCAACCCGGACTTTCTGTCCGTCTTTGATCCCGGCAGGAATACGGATCGTCAGCTCGCGGTCTGTCCGGAACTGTTTTTCCACGCCATGGAATGCCTCGTCAAAGGTAATGGTGAGTTCCGTTTCCATATCGGAACCTTTTTGCGGTCCGCCGAACCCGCCGCCGAAGCCGCCTGCTCCGCCGAACAAATCGTTGAGGTTGATCGTTGTTGAGCGCTGACCGCCTCTGAAGCCGCCTGCTCCGCCGAAGAACTGACTGAAAATATCCCGGGGATCATGGAACCCGCCCTGACCGCCGCCGAAACCGCCTGCTCCGGCATGTTGGAAGTAATCGGAACCGAACTGATCGTAATTTTTGCGTTTCTCCGGATCACTCAAAACTTCATAGGCAATAGAGACTTTCTTGAACTTCTCTTCTGCCTGTTTGTTCCCGGGATTCCGGTCCGGATGATACTTGATCGCAAGTTTCCGGTACGCTTTTTTGATCTCATCTGCCGTTGCAGATTTTGAGATTCCAAGCGTTGCATAATAATCTTCGTTTGCCATACTTCACCTGTCCTTCCGGAACCGGTTTATTCCTTGGCGGCTTCTTCCGGTTTCCCGGAGCTGACAACCACCATAGCGGGTTTCAGCAGACGGGAGCCGGTTTTGTAACCGCAGTTCCACTGACGGATCACTTTTCCAGCGGGAACGGTTTCAGAGGCTTCCTGAGAAACCGCCTCGTGTACATTGGGGTCAAAATCTTTTCCAACGGCATCAATGCACTCGACACCGAGTTCCTGGAATGCCTTATCAAATTCGCTGCGGATCATCTTCATACCATCCAGCAGCATCTTCAGATTGTCAGACTGTTCGGATGCTTTCACAGCCATTCCGAAGTGGTCAAACACCTGCAGGAACGGAGTAATGGTATCTGCCATGGTATTGTACCGGGTGGATTCCATATCTTTCATGCAGCGTTTCCGCAGATTTTCCATATCAGCAAGCAAAAGCAGATACTTCTTCTCAGATGCTTCCAGTTTCAATCTTGCTTCTTCCAGAAGCTGTTCCGGTGTCGGAGGAACCTGTTCTTTCTGTTCTGCTTTCTGTTCTGCTTTCTGTTCTGCTTCTGCAGCCTTGACAGTTTCTTCAGTTGCGGTATTCTGTTCTTCCTGTTTCTGTTCTTCTTTACTCATATCTGTAATATTTCCTTCTGTTTTCGTTATGATCGGGTAATATACACTCTAATCGCGTACTTTTCAACACCTCATGCGCGCGAGAAGTGCAATTCCTTACCGGAAACATCGATTTTCAATGTCGAACCTTCCGGAAGATCCCCGGCGATGAGCATCCGGGAGACAGGCGTTTCCACTTCCCGGACCAATGTCCGCTTCAATGGTCTTGCCCCGAAATCAGGATCATACCCCTTTTTCGACAGCAGTTTTTTCGCCTTGGATGTAAGCTCAACAGAAATTCCCATCTCTTTCAAACGGAACGTAAAATGTTTCATCTGAATTTCAAGGATCCGCTCAATATCTTCCTGAGTCAATGCCCGGAACAGCAGTGTCTCATCGATCCGGTTCAGGAATTCCGGTCGGAAATACTGACGCAGCAATGCAGTCATTTTTTCTCTGACCGCTTCATTACCGTCACCTTTTCCTGCAGCTTCCAGCAGAAGATCACTGCCAAGATTGCTGGTCATGATGATAATGGTATTCTTGAAATTCACCGTTCTTCCACGGGAATCTGTCAACATTCCGTCATCCAGGATCTGAAGAAAGATATTGAACACATCGTGATGCGCCTTTTCGATTTCATCGAACAGAACAACAGAGTAAGGACGTCTCCGTACAGCTTCGGTCAACTGACCGCCTTCATCATAGCCGACATACCCCGGAGGTGCGCCAACCAGACGGGAGACACTGTGTTTTTCCATATATTCAGACATGTCGATCCGGATGATCGCCCGTTCATCATCGAAAAGATCCTCCGCCAACGCTTTGGCAAGTTCAGTCTTCCCTACACCAGTGGGACCGAGGAAGATAAAGGAAGCAATGGGACGGTTGGGATCTTTCAAGCCGGATCTTGCCCGGAGAACCGCATCTGAAACAGCATCCACCGCCTCATCCTGACCAACAACACGTTCATGAAGTTTTTCAGGAAGCATCAACAGTTTTTCCCGTTCCCCCTGAACCAGTTTGCTGACAGGGATTTTTGTCCAGCGTGACACGATTTCGGCGATATCTTCATCCGTGACTTCCTCTTTCGCCATGCGGGAACTCTTTTCCGTGTGGATCTTCTCTTCCATAGCAGAGATCTGCCGTTCCAGACCGGGGATCACTCCATGCTTGAGTTCAGCGGCACGGTTCAGATCATATTCCCGTTCCGCTTTGGCAAGATTTGTCTTTGCAAGTTCCAGATTTGCCCGCATATCACGCAGATCAACAATGGATTTCTTTTCCGCTTCCCAGGCGGCTTTCAAGGTACTGCAGCGTTCTTTCACCTCTGCAAGTTCCTGTTCCAGCAAACTCCGTCTTGCAACACTGGCGGAATCGGTCTCTTTCTTCAAAGCGGCAAGTTCAATTTCCATCCGCATCTGCTTTCTGGAAAGTTCATCGATCGCCACCGGACAGGAGTCTATTTCTGTCCGCAGCTTTGCCGCAGCTTCATCCAGAAGGTCGATAGCTTTATCCGGCAGAAAACGATCCGTGATGTACTTGTCAGAAAGTGTTGCCGCCGCAACAAGTGCGGTATCCTTGATCTTCACGCCGTGATGCGTTTCATACCGTTCTTTCAATCCCCGCAATATGGAGATCGTATCTTCCACGCCGGGCTGCGGAACAAGAACCGATTGGAATCGCCGTTCCAAAGCCGCATCTTTCTCTATATATTTCCGGTATTCATCCAGGGTTGTCGCACCGATACAATGGAGTTCCCCGCGGGCAAGCATGGGTTTCAGCAGGTTTCCGGCATCCATGGCTCCTTCACCTCCGCCGCCTGCTCCGACAACTGTATGGAGTTCATCAATGAAAAGGATGATTGCGCCTTCGGATGATGCAACCTCTTTCAGAACAGCTTTCAACCGTTCCTCAAATTCTCCGCGGTATTTGGCACCGGCGATCAATGCGCCCATATCAAGAGCCACCAGTTTTTTATTTTTCAGACCTTCCGGAACATCGCCATCCATGATCCGCCGTGCCAGCCCTTCCACGATTGCGGTTTTTCCAACGCCGGGTTCCCCGATCAGAACCGGATTGTTTTTCGTGCGCCGTGACAGGATCTGGATGGTGCGACGGATCTCATCATCCCGTCCGATCACCGGGTCAAGTTTTCCCTGAGCAGCCGCCTGTGTCAAATCTCTTCCATATTTTTCCAATGCTTCATAGGAAGATTCCGGCGAATCGTTTGTGACACGCTGATTCCCCCGAACAGATTTCAGGGCATTCAGAACGCTGTTTTTATCGACCCCGAAACCGGAAAGAAGTTTGGCACATTTGCTGTCTTTTTCAATGATTGCAAGCAGCAGATGTTCCACGCTGATATATTCATCTTTCATGTGTTCTGCAGCTTTTGCGGCTTCGATCAGGACCTGATTGAAATCACGGGATGGATAGGGATTCTGTGCAGTTTCTCCGGAAACCGATGGAAGTTTCACAAGTTCCTGTTCCAAAGCAAGGATCATTGGACCGAGTTCAATATTCATCCGTTTGAAAAGAGAAGGAACAAGTCCATCTTCCTGCATCACCAGAGCATTCAGAAGATGGATGGGACGGATCTCAGAATTTCCCCGTTCCGTTGCGATCCGCTGAGCAAACAGCATTGCCTCTTTAGATTTTGTTGTAAGTTTTTCCATATCTGCCATAATATGCCTCCTGATTCCGGGTGATCATCACCCATTTTTCTTTTTTTGTCTGCATAAAATCATTGAGCAAAAACCGTGCCAACTTTTTTTTCGCAGAAAGGGGGCATTTTTTTGAGACATTTTGACACAGCAGACAGTCAAAATGTTTCCAATACGTTCTGAAAAAAGGATTTTCCGGCAGATCTACGCAACAGGAATCTCAGGAAAAAGAGGTATCCAACAAAAAAGAACCGATAAGGAATTTCCTTACCGGTCATGAAAAATTCTATTTGCTGAAGTCGGGATCAATCTTTCAAAAGTTCGTTGATCTTTTCGAGAATTTCCGGAACTTCCACCATTCTGCCTTCGCCCACATCACCACAGGCAAGATGCCCGCTGGCAGGACCCACGAACTCAACACCCCAGGAACGGAGCGTTTCACAATTTTTCTGAACAGCCGGATGCCGCCACATGTGGGTGTTCATTGCCGGGGCAATCAAAACCTTTTTATAGAAAGCAATAGCTGACGTACTCAACACATCATCAGCGATCCCGTTGGCGAGTTTTCCGATAAAGTTGGCAGTCGCAGGCGCAACAACCATAAGATCCGCCTTTTCTGCCAGCGCAACATGTCCCGGTCTCCAGTCCGGAGATTCAAACAAATCGGTCAGAACCGGATTTTTGGAAAGAGTCCGGAAAAGACATTCGGAAACCAATTTCCGGGCAGACTCTGTCATAACCACATTGACATCATATCCCTGAGAGGAAAGTTTGGAACAGAGATCCACCGCTTTGTATGCTGCGATTCCGCCGGAAACTCCTAAAAGAATACATTTCTTGCTCATTTTACAGCTCCTTTCCAACGTTTGAGGGAAAGTTTGAAGGTGTCGTACATTGCCAGAAATGCGGTTACCGCATTTTCCAGTTCATCATTGAGAATCAGATAGGAATACTCTTCCAGCTGATCGATTTCCCCTTTTGCATTGGCAAGACGGCGCAGGATCACTTCTTCTGTTTCTGTTCCGCGTCCGCGCAGACGCTTTTCCAGTATTTCCATGGAAGGCGGGGAAACAAAGACAAATTCGGCGCATCTGGAAAGCAGGGGATCTTCTGCACAGAGTTTTTTCAAAATCATCGCACCTTGAACGTCAATATCCAGAACAACATCTTTATTCTGCAGCAGTCTGTTTGTTACTTCGGACTTGAGCGTTCCATAATAGTTCCCGTGGACACAGGCATGTTCGAGAAATTCTCCGGCAGCGATTCTGGCTTCAAAATCTTCTTTTTCAAGAAAATAATATGCTTTGCCGTGTTCTTCTCCCGGTCTGGGAGATCTGGTTGTACAGGAAACAGAGAAACAAAGATTCGGACGCTGTTTCATGACTTGGGAGAGAATAGAAGATTTTCCGGCACCGCTTGGTCCGGAAAGGACGATCAAAACACCGCATTGTTCGGGGATTTTGTCCATATTCATAGGTACAACTCCGGAAAAAAGGTAAAAAAAATGGTGAGTCGTCAGGGACTCGAACCCTGGACACCCGCCTTAAAAGGGCGATGCTCTACCGACTGAGCTAACGACTCACATCTTCCATATTGAAGATTTCGTAATATATCACAGTAAATTGAAAATGCAAGCAAGTTTTTCATTTTTTTTCATTTTTTTACGTTTTTTTCCTGAATTTCACTTTTTCCGGTCTATTATGACAGGAAAATCGTCTCGCAGGTTGAAAAAAAATACATTTGTAATATATTATCTGCTTTATGCAATCAAGGAAAGGATGTCAAGGCAATGAACACTGTTGCTGAATTCGACGAAAAAGGATGTTATTCCTATAAAAAAATAAGTACCGTAACCATTCCGATCTTATTAAGTATGCTCATGGAACATATTATCGGAATGACCGACACCGCATTTCTAGGCAGAGTCAGCGAAGTCGCATTGGGGGCTTCCGCTCTGGGAACGGTCTATTTTCTGGCATTCTTTGTTCTTGGAACAGGGTTCAGTTTCGGAGCCCAGATCCTGATTGCCAGAAGAAACGGTGAAAAAAATTACCGGAAAACCGGACAGATCTGTTATGCCGGAGGATTCTTTCTGGTCATATTCTCCATTCTGCTGATGCTTGCAATCAAGTTTCTCTCGCCGGTTTTGCTCCCGAAAATGATCCAGTCGGCAGAAATCTGTAAAGCAACGATCGAATATCTCGACTGGCGGCTGTACGGTCTGTTTTTTGCCTTTACCGCCTCGATCTTCCGCGCCTTCTATGTCGGGATCGCCCAGACAAAGATCCTGACGTACAGTTCCATTGCAATGGTGATTTCCAACATTCTGTTGAACTATGCACTGATTTTCGGAAAGTTCGGAATGCCGGAAATGGGAATCGCCGGAGCTGCACTTGCTTCAAGTATCGCCGAAGCGATTGCCATGCTCTGCTATGTCTTTTATACTGTAAAATTCATTGATGCAAAGAAGTACGGCTTCAACTCTGTTTCTGCCATCATCAGTCCGGATATCTTGAAAAAAGTGTTCTCTGTCTCTTTCTGGATGATGCTTCAGCCCTTTATCTCTGTGGGTGTGTGGTTTTTCTTTTTCGTAGCAGTAGAACGGCTGGGAGAACGTTCTCTGGCGATCGTCAATATTGTCAGATCACTTTCTGCCCTGCCCTTCATTATTATTCATGCCTTTGCAACTTCCACGAACTCCCTTGTGAGTAATCTGATCGGGGCAGGCAAAATCGATCAAGTCTGGCGGTTGATCCGGAAAATCCTGATTTCCGCTTTTGCGATCGTTGTTCCGCTGCTGGTATTTTATGCCCTCTGCCCGAAACTTTCCATGCGGATCTATACTGACGATCCGTCATTGATCGCTTCTTCTGCGAATGCTGTTTATGTCATGTGCGTGGCAAGTTTTGTTCAGGTGGCGGCATTTATTCTGTTCAACGCAGTCTCCGGAACAGGTGCTATCAAGACGATCGTTGTGATCGAGCTGATCAATCTTGTTCTGTATATCCTTTTTGTATGGCTTGTGATCATCAGGAATCATCCGACACCCGCCGTAGCATGGACCTCGGAATGGCTCTATCAGGGATTTGTACTGTTATCCTGCTTTCTTTATCTTTATTTCGGGAACTGGAAAAACAAAAAACTGTAAAAAATTCAAATGCCTGATCAATACAGTTTTTTCTGATAAAAAAATCTGCAGTCTCTGCTTGAAAACAGAGAAAATATGTACTATGTTTCAACAAAATATAAAATAAAGGCATTGATTATGAAGCATTCTGCAGAACAGAAAAAAAGATTGATCGGCTGTGCATTGGGAAATATTGAGGCAGATCTTATCATTTCCGGAGTAAATGTTTTTCATTTGACCGATGGCTCTACCGAAAAATGCGATATTGCTGTCATTGACGGAAAAATTGCCGGACTGGGCTGCTATTCCAGGGGAAAAACAGTGATCGACGGAACTGATTTGTTTGCAGTTCCGGGGTTTGTGGACAGCCATGTCCATCTGGAATCCAGCCATCTTCTGCCCGGAGAATATGAGAAACTTGTCCTTGCTCACGGTGTAACGACAGCGATCTGCGACCCTCATGAACTTGCCAATGTGGTTGGTGAAAAAGCATTTGAATTTTTCTTTTCTGCTGCAGAAAAGCTCTCCATGTCCCTGATCGTAAATCTGAGTTCCTGCGTTCCGGCAACGGGTTTTGAAACTGCCGGGGCTGAAGTTGATTCTGTCACGATCAGAAAGTGGAAAGAACTTCATCCGGAAAGTACGCTGGCTGAATTGATGAATGTTCCCGGCTTGCTCTTTGGAGATGAGGAAGTCCTTGCCAAAGCTGCCCTTTTTGATCATATCGACGGTCATTGTCCGCTGATTTCCGGAAAAGAACTCAACGCCTGTGCAGCAGCCGGTGTTGTGAATTGTCATGAAAGTACGCTCTATGCCGAAGCGGCAGAAAAACTGCGCCGGGGGATACAAGTTTTCATCCGGGAAGGTTCTGCGGCAAAAAACCTCGATACCCTTTTACCGCTGATCACACTGGAAAATTCTCCGTTTATCTCCTTCTGTACTGACGACATTTCCCCGCTGGAAATCGTCACATCCGGCCACATCGACTCCATGATCCGGCGCGCCATTGCATCCGGTGCAAACCCGCTTGCAGTTTACCGTACAGCCTCCTGGTCAGGCGCAAAACATGCAGGATTGAATGACCGTGGCTTGCTTGCACCCGGAAGAAGAGCTGATATCGTACTGCTTTCCGATCTTGAAAAATGTATCATAAAAGAGGTGATCGTCAGCGGGAAGCAGGCATCGACCCTGCCGGATTCCACGCTGAAAGCCCCGGAAGAGTTCTATAACAGTGTCAAGTGTCAAAAAGTGACCGCCGATGATTTCACGGTACGTTCCGGCAAAACAGAAACTTTTGTCATTGGTGTTGAATCCGGTTCTCTGATCACAGAAAAACTCATGCGGAAACTTCCGGTGAAAGATGGGAAAAAATATGCCGATCCTGCAAACGATATTCTGAAAGCAGCCGTCATTGAGCGGCATGGAAAAAACGGAAATATCGGACTTGGTTTTGTTCATGGTTCCGGCATAAAATCCGGGGCTCTGGCAACAACGGTTGCACATGATTCCCACAACATCTGCGTTATCGGAACGACAGACGAAGATATTGCAGCAGCAGTCAACGCATTGATCCAACAGCAAGGCGGACTTGTTGTGGTGCAGAACGGTCAGGTAACAGCAGCCCTCCCCTTCCCGGTCGCCGGTTTGTTCACCGATTGCAAAACGGAAGAGTTCAACTCCCGGTTGCAAAAAGTCATGACCGCCGCTGCCGGAACCGGTTGTACGTTACAGGAGCCGTTTCAGCAGCTCTCTTTTCTTGCCCTGCCGGTGATCCCGCATCTGAAACTCACTGATAAAGGAGTGTTCGATGCAGATATTTTCCAGCATGTTCCGGAAAATTGACAATCGTATCGGGGATCAAAACACCTGGAGTTCGGTTTTCAGAGCGGACTTGAACGGAACGCCTGTATGAAGTGAATTCAGCCAGTGGCGGATCTCTTTTTCATAGAGAAGTTCCGGCTGTTTCAACATGGCGATGTTGCCCCGCTGTTCCAACTCGGAAACCCGGTCAAATGTCAACAGCTTGTAATCTTTCCCCGGAGAAAGTCCATAGCTCTGACCGTAAGTCACCAGAGGCAATACGAGGTCGATATCCAGAACGAACAAGCCGGATGGATGCTTCTCTGAACCGAAAAGTTTCTGTCCGACCTCAGCAATATCTTCCGTATAATTACGGAATTTTTTACTGATACACCATTCAGAATTCAGGTGGGCTCCGAACTCGATCGCCGCCTCATAAAAAGCCAGAATGCGCTCTGCCTGATAAGGGCGTGCGAGACTCGGACGGCGGGAGATGAATCCGATATCCCGTCCGGATTCGATCAGAAGCCACGACACCCCTTCCCGGATGCTGCTGTGGGGATCGGTTATGATATAGTCAAACCCTTCATAATCACGGTTGAGAAGCAGTACCGGAATATTCCGTTTCCGCAATTTTTCAAGGAACGGGATCCGTTCAATACCCGGACGGAGATAGATCACCGCTGTTCCCGGAGTACATAACTTTTCAAAATTCGTCTGAAATTTCTTCACAGAAAAGAAGTTAACGCTGATATTCATATCCTCGAAATTGAGAGAAGGCATAACAGAAACAGAATGCCGATCGATCTCAAATTCACACAGAATATTCAAGGTGGTTATCTTCTGTCTTTCCGGTGTTTTATTGATCACATAAGTCCCGCTGCCCTGTCTGCCGGAAAGATATCCCTTCCGGGTCAAAAGCAAAACCGCACGTTCAACAATGGTTCGGGAACAGTTGAATTTTTTGCATAATTGGCTGCGTGACGGAATCTTACTGTTAAGTGCCAGATTTCCTTTTCCGATCTCATCCTGCAGATATTGTTCAACAAGTGAAGTTTTTGTCAGCATTTTACATCCCTCTTTCCTTAAAATAAATATAATACAAGAAGACAAGTTTTGCAAGTGTAAAAGGTTCAAAAATGAGAATTTCTACAATATTTTACAAGGCAACAAGACAACTTTTTTACAAAAAAAAGTGATAAAATCTTGGATTTTTCATATATTTGCAGTATATTGTCAATGAATAAGTTTCCAACCATAGCAAAACAAGGAGAAGAAAATGGATTTTGTAAAATTCGGTATTATCGGTATCGGTAATATGGGAACCGGACACACGATTTCGATCAGTGAACTCAAAAATGCAAAACTGACCGCTGTCTGCGATATCAATCCCAAGGCGTTTGACCGTATGAGACCGGAAATCCGCAAGGAAGTCAAATGCTTCACAGATGCAGAAACATTTTTCAAAGAAGCTGATATCGATGCCGTTATCATTGCAGTTCCTCACTATTCCCATCCGGATCTTGCCATCATGGCAATGCAGCACGGAAAACATCTTATCGTTGAAAAACCCATTGCCGTTCATAAAAAAGAAGCGGAACGCATGATCGCAGAAGCTGCAAAACATCCGGAACTGAAGAAATCCCTGATGTTCAACCAGCGCACTCTGCCCGCTCATAAAAAGATCAAACAGCTCATCGATAACGGCGACCTCGGCAAAATCAACCGCATCAACTGGGTCATTACCGACTGGTTCCGTTCCCAGAAATATTACGACTCCGGCGACTGGCGCGCCAGCTGGAGAGGTGAAGGCGGCGGCGTCCTGCTGAATCAGTGCCCCCACCAGCTCGACTTGTGGCAGTGGTTCTTCGGTCTCCCGAAAACCGTCCGCGGCGTGGTCAAACTCGGAAAATATCACGATATCGAAGTCGAAGATGAAGTCAACGTCTATATGGAGTATGAAAACGGAACCGTAGGAAACTTTATTGCTTCCACCGGTGAAATGCCCGGAACCAACCGGTTGGAAATCGTGGCTGAAAGAGGAAAACTCACCTACGAACGCGGGGAACTCCTCTTTATCCGTAACGAAATCGAAACATCTGATTTTATCAAAAACACCGATAAGACATTCGGAATTTCTGATAACTGGAAGTGCGAAATCCCCTTTTATGGCGATACCCATCAGCACCGCAACGTCATCGAAAACGTTGCCAACGCAATTCTCAAAGATACTCCCCTCATCGCTCCCATGGAAGAAGGGATCCGGGGTCTTGAACTCGGAAACTCCATGCTGCTTGCAGGCTTGAAAGACAAAGTCGTCACTTTGCCCATGGATGCAGATGAATTTGCGGGTGAACTTGAAAAGCTCATTGCGACCAGCCGTTATCAGAAAAAAACAGTTTCTGCAGCCGCTACTGCTGAGGACATGTCAAAATCATTCTAAAACAGAAATCAGAACATAAGGAGAACAAAAAAATGGAACTTCCCGACAGCCAGATCGCAGTCACCCTCTTCAACTTGCGTGACTATTGCAAAACGGAAAGTGAACTGGATGCAACACTGGATAAACTTTGTGAAATCGGTTACAAAGCTGTTCAGGTCTCAGCAATCCCTCTTGAACCGGAAGTGATCAAACGACAGCTCGACAAGCACAATCTTTTCTGCTGTGCAACCCATGACGGACTTCCGATGATCAAGGACGATACAAAACGTCTTATCGAAAAAATGCACATTCTTGAATGTGATTTTGTCGCTCTCGGCGCACCTCCGCTTGACTATATCAAAGACAGAGCGTTGTTTGATCAGCTCATTGATATTTTCAACACCAAAGGACCGGAACTGCTGGCGGAAGGCATTAAGCTCGGATATCACAACCACCATTTTGAATTCGCTCACATGGAACCCCACAAGCCCGCACTGGAACTCTTCTATGAAAAAACCTGTTCCAAGTGCGTGTTCTCCGAACTTGACGTTCACTGGGTACAGCGCGGCGGTGCAAATCCGGAAACCTGGATCCGCAAACTTGCCGGACGTATCCCTGTCATTCACTTCAAGGATTTTGCAATGATCGAAATGAACCCGGTGTTCTGCGAAATCGGCGAAGGAAACCTTGAATGGAACAAAAT
This sequence comes from Lentisphaerota bacterium, assembly GCA_015061845.1. Taxonomy (GTDB): domain Bacteria; phylum Verrucomicrobiota; class Lentisphaeria; order Victivallales; family UBA1829; genus SIG79. The sequence continues at coordinate 11,397 of SUVT01000013.1, read as the reverse complement.
CATTCAGGCTTGCCGTGATACCGGCATCCGCTGGTACTCCATCGAACAGGATGCCCCCTACCCGGGACGCGACATCTTTGAATCCATGAAGATCTCCTTCAACAACCTGCGAGCAATGGGTGTGAAGTAATTTTCTTTACCTGCATGGTCAGCTGAAAATTGCTGATCATGCAGTAAAAAATTCCAGTTCCTACTCAAAAATGAATCAAGCCAGTCTTTCCCATCAGATATACAGCAGCAGGAACCAGTACAATAAATTTTATTACAGCAAACATTTCTAAATTTTTTGATTCTTTAACACAGACTGCATCAAGAGCGATCGTGGCAAAAAATCCGAAAACAGTAACCAGTATTCCAGCAAACTTTGAAGTATAACCGATCATGCGGACCATAATGATAAGCAATATCATAGAAAATGCACAACCACTCAACAACTGCAACATTGCCCAGGCTGGACCAACATCTTTTTCATTCAGCTCCCAATCGTGTTCGTGCAATACATAGCCGATTTGCAATCCGACTCCTCCGCCAGCGGTATCAAACGCATGCCAGTTCGGACCGTGTGTCATTGATTTGTGGATCTTGTATTCCGCCACATGGGCGAGTTCATGAATGGTCACCCGATGTAAAAAGGCTTTTAATTTTTCCTCGTCATCAGCCAGATTATCAATATCAGCCTGATTGAGTTCAATATGATCCGGATAAGCAAGACCATGAACACCCTTCAATACTTTATAACGTATCTCCGGGAGTTCTCCCAAATTCTTTCCGCCGGTCAGAGTAGATTGGTTCATTCTGCTCCAACCGGCAGTTGCTGTGTCTATGACAAAAGCCTTATAATCTGTCAGCATTTTTATAAGGAATCAGCGCAATGTTTCATTAAAATCGAAATCCGTACCATCAATGGTTGAGTGTCATCAATATAACATAAAATCACTGATTTTCAAGTCTAAAAAAGTCGTATATCATTTTTTCAAAAAATTTTATAGAGGAAAATTCAAAATCCACCATTATCTTCATGCAGCAGATTTTTACTTGTAAAATATGATTTTTATGATATAGTAAATGCGAAGAACAAACCGCCGCTAAAACGTTCAGGAATGCTTTCAAAGGAGAATCAATGAAAAGGGCAAAGATACTTTTCGCTTCTGATTTAGCTCCCATCCGGGGGTTCGCTCAGATCATGAAAGAGGAGCCTCAGGCAGTTTACGGTGATCTGCTCCCGCACCTGCAGCAAGCGGACTACAGTATTGTCAATCTGGAAGCCCCTTTGAGCTGTCCCAACGGGTTGATCACCAAAAGCGGTGCTGCTTTTTCGGGAGAAGAGGAACATATCGCTTCCATCAAAGCCGGAAATTTCAAAGCTGTTGTCTGTGCAAACAATCATACCTTCGACAGCGGGTTGGAAGGATTCCGCAACACCCGGGATCTTCTCAACCGGAATCAGATTTCAACAGTTGGTGCAGGTGAAAATATTTTTGAGGCACAAAAGGAGCTTTCCTTTGAAGTCAACGGCATAAAATTTGCCCTTTTTGCGATTTCCGAGGGGGAAGATATGCTGGGAGCAACGGAAAATTCTTATGGAGTCAGTCCATGGGATGTGGAAAAACTGGCAGAAAATATCCGCAATGCCCGTGACCGGTATGATATTATTCTGGTTTCAGCGCATTGCGGTCTGGAATATCAGCCCTACCCCTCCTTTTATGTCTACGAAGCCTTCAAACTCTGGGCAGATGCCGGAGCAGATATGATCATCGGACATCATCCACATGTGCCGCAGGGGATGACCTGTTTCGGGAAAACGCCTGCATACTTCAGTCTGGGAAATTTTGTCTTCTACCAACCGGTAAAATTTCTGCATCGCAAAACCGGTTATTTTCTTGAAATCGAAGCAGATGCAAACGGGATCACTGCCCACAAGGCAATCCCTTACCGCATAGAAGAAAAAAATCTCCGTCTGCTCAAACCGGAAGAAAAAGCTGACTTTGAAACGCTTTTTACCAAGCTCTCTGCTCCTCTTTCCTCGCCGGAATCTGCCCGGGAAGCATGGAATGCAGTTCTTGCATACAACGGGTTGCAAGGGTTTCAGAATGAGCTGGAAAAAATTCTTGCCACGATGCGGGAGACCCCTGCAAAGGGTGCTGCGATGCTCCGGAACCGGGTCACATGTATTCAGCACAGTTCCCAATGGATCGACGGCATGACCAGGATCATGGAAGGCAAGATTCAGGATGCTCCGGCAGAAATGATTGAAACAGTGAAAGAGTTCATGACAAGAGAGTTGTAAAAGATGAAGAGAGTTATTGTTTGTGATTCCGGACTGGGCGGATTAAATATTGCCTCCCGTTTTTTTACTGCGGGGAAGAGTGAAATGGAACCCTGTGAATTGATCTATTTCAATGCCTATCCATCCCAACAGTGCGGGTTCAATAAACTCTCGTCAGAACGGGAGCAGGAGGAGGTCTTCAGAGATGTATTTGAAGGAATGAAGAGATTTTCTCCGGACCTTTGTCTGATTGCATGCAATACGCTTTCCATTGTCTATGACCGTTTGAAAAAATGGTATCAGCCGGATTTTGAAGTTTCCGGGATCGTGGATGCCGCCGTAAACGGAATGTTTGAAACGTTGCAGAAGAATCCTTCCGCTTCCATGCTGATCCTCGGCACAAAATCTACAGTTGAGTCAGGAGTTTATGCACAAAAGCTTGCAGCAAAAGGAATTGCGCCGGAACGGATCAAAGGGCTTGGCTGTCCGGGCTTGGCAACTTTGCTGGAATCCGATCCGGCAGCGGATGAGGTTCAGAAAAGCATTGCCCGGTATGCAGAGCAAGCTGCAGGGCTTTTTGAATCAGAGCCGGAACAGTTGTTTTGTGCGCTCTGCTGTACCCATTTCGGTTTTGCATCGGAAATATGGCAGAAAGAGTTTTCTGGACATTTTTCCAATTTTTCCGGATTGGTCAACCCCAATGATCTGCTTGGAACGGATTTTTCAGCGGCGGCATTCAGTTACCATTCCAAAATTGATTTTTTCCCGGGCGCACGGGAAAGTATGAGTACTTATTTTGAGGAACGATCTCCGCAGATTTCAGAGGCTTTGAAATCTGCGGAAAGCGAACCAGAACTGTTCAAATTTACAAAAGGAGAAATTTGAAATGGAAAAACAATGTGTTATTCTTGTTACCGGAGCCGGCGGGGATGCCCAGGGCTGGGGGAATATGCAGGTAACAGAATCTGTCCGTGAGGCAATCATCGCCAATGGTTACGATTGCCGTATTATCCTCGCCGAAAATCGGGAAGAAATGATAAAAGGACTGCAAAACGGCCCCTGCTCCATCGTCTGGAGTTGCCTCTACTTCTTCTCTGACAGGGAAGATATCATCGGGATCCCGCCGGATGCCGTATGGGTTGCCGATGTGCTTGACGAACTGAAGATCCCCTATATCGGACCCTCTGCTCAAACCATGAAAAATCTGATCGGGAAGTTCGATACTCATGAAATCCTTGCCAAAGCGAACGTCAGCGTGCCGCGGCACGTCCTCTGTCCGCCTGCAACAGCAGATGATATCGACTATTTTCCGGCATTCGTCAAACCCAATGGAGAATCCCGTTCCGTCGGAATCAACGAAAACAGTGTTGTTGAAAACAAAGAGGCGTTAAAAAAACAGCTCCGGTTCATACAGGAAGAGCTGCAGCAGGCAGCACTTGTAGAAGAATACCTTCCCGGCAACGAATATACCGTCATGGTGATCGGAAACGGCAGCAAACGGGAAGTTCTTCCCGGAAGAGTGACCGTCGACCCGAAACATTACGGCAAATTCCCTGTATTGCGCAGTGATTTGCGCGGAGTCGGTCTGACTCATGTTTCCATTCCGGAGGAACATCAGGAAGAGGCTGTTGCGCTGGCTAACGCCGCCTGCGATGCGCTGAATTGCGATGACCATGTCCGGATCGACATGCGGGAAGGCAAAGACGGCAAGCTCCGGATCATGGAAGTCAACGGGATCCCCGGATTGAAACCTGTCAAGAGCTGGAGTCCCCAAATCTATTCCCTCTATCATCCGGAGGGAGATACTTATACCGCACTGATCGGCACGATCGTCCGCTGTGCATTGGAGCGTGCGAATGGGTAAAAAACCTGTTATTCTCGTCAATATGGCTGTTGATGTGATCAATGGCAGGGAAAACGATGTTGTCATCAGCCAATATGTTCAGCGGATCAGCGATTCCGGAGCCGTTCCGATGCTTATTCCCTCCATTGAGAAGGTGGAAAATATTGAAACGCTGCTGGATCTGGCAGATGGAGTTCTTCTGATTGGCGGACGTGATTATGATCCGGCAGATTACGGGGAGCCCGCTCACCCGGAAACTGTGATGAACCGGATGCGTCCGCACTTTGATATTACTTTTGGCAAAGCAGTCCTCAAACGCCGAATGCCGGTTCTTGGGATCTGTGCCGGATGCCAGCTGCTCAACATCGTTTCCGGCGGCAAACTCATCCAGCATCTGGATAACGCAACGGAACACCGCAATGGAGTTTTTCATTCTGCGGAGCTTTTGAGCAACGGTTTCTTTTCCAAAGCGTTGAAACTTCGTGCAGGCGACAATGTAACGGTGAACAGTTTTCATCATCAGGCAGTTTCTCCGGAATCGGTCGGCAACGGGTTCAAAGTCACGGCAAAAGCCTTTGACGGAAGTATCGAAGCGATTGAGCAGGAAGGTCAGAGAATGGTTCTTGGCGTTCAGTTTCACCCGGAACGGATGGACGATCTTGGACCATTGATTTTTTCCATGCTGAAAGAAGAATCAGAAAAATTTCACAATGAACGATAACAGGAAAGGAAGATCAAAATGATCAAACACATTATTCTCTGGAAACTGAAACCGGAATATTCCACTGACAAAAAAGCAGAAGTCCTTGCCGGGATCAAAAAGAACCTGGAAGCGCTTGCCGGGGTTGTCCCCGGATTGGTTGATATCAAAGTCAACTGTGAAAATGTTCTTGAATCCTCCAATGCGGATCTTATGCTTGACTCCACACTGGAAAGTGTTGAAGCGTTGAAAGGTTATGCCGTTCACCCTGCCCACGTTGCGGCTGCCGACACCTTTGTCTGTCCTTTCACGGAAGTCCGGCTTTGTCTTGATTTTGAAATCAAGTAAGAGGATTCAGAAAAACGACTTTGCAGGATATTTTCATAATAATCTCTGCAAAGTTATTTTTTTATTGAAATTACCTCTTGTAATCTTTATTTTACCAATCTATCCTGTATTTATTTTTGATAGAAGATTATTTTTCATTGAAAATTATTTATGCCGGATATTTCTTGATCTCCCGACTGATCGTGGTGTGACTTTCCCCAAGATTTCTTGACATTTCTGTTGCTGCTACTCCGGCATTCAGCATGTTTTCGATTCTTAATCGGTCTTCCTTTGTGAGATGCGCCATAATTGATCTCCTCTGTTTGTTGTAACACTAAACGCACAATCCCCTCCCGGGAGGGGAACCTGTTAAGATTATCTATTTTCTTTCTGATTTTTCTACCCTTTGCAATACTTAATGCACAAAGATTTGTTTGTAGGACTTAATGCACTTTTTCTTTTTGTAAGACTTAACGCACTAAATAATTTTTTCCTGTGCATTTACTTTTTCAATTGATAATTCTGATATTTTTTACATTTTTTTTATAATTCAACTTGACAAATGAATAAAGATGCTGTATATTACTGGATATTGAACGAATCATGTTAATATGATTTGAGTTATTGCGGGGTAGAGCAGTGGTAGCTTGTCAGGCTCATAACCTGAAGGTCGTTGGTTCAATTCCAACCCCCGCTACCATCGAAAATCCAGGGATTTACAAGTCGTAAATCCCTTTTTTTATGTTCAAATTCAGAAAGTTACAGCAGAAACGCCTTGTTTTTCCACGCTGCCTTTGTTGTATTAAGATTATCTTCTGTTGATACCGAAAATCGGGTAATTTGCTGTCTTTTGTGTTCAATCTGTGTGCAAAATGTGTGCAAAATCCCGCCTGATATTACAATAACACCATCTTTGACAAAAGTCAAGTAATCTTATTTATTTGACAAGCTGCCACTGCTCTACCCCGCAATATCCTATGTGTCTTTAACATCCCATGGATGGGAACGCAACAACGGTTCCCATCCATTTTATCATACATTCTCCTGTTATGACTTTCCCGGCTCTGATTGCAGCCGGGAAAGTCTCTCTTTTTATTCCATAGCGGGGAGCGCAACAACGGCTCCCCGCTATGCTGCTTGATAGGTGCCACGGATTTTGTAGAACTATTATGGAGTTGTTTATTGAATTTCAGATTTCAAGGTGTATATTAGAGAAAGATTCCGGGTGGTCCGGTATCATTAAACAGGAGAAGCAGATTATTGACGAAATAGAGAAGCTGCATTAAAAATAAAATTGAAGATAGATTGATTCGTATCTTTTTTGTTGAATGATAAGAAAACGCCAAATTATTTCTACAACACAACAATGGAAAGGATGCGTCCGATGTTATTCGGGCGTATTCATTGTTTGTGTTGTGGGTATTGGCGTACCTCTTACCCGAGCTTTGATGTACGCCCTCTTTATTGGTCCGGATCTGTGTTGAAACGGAGAAACGAGATGAAGAGTTTTTTTGACAAAGCTGTTGCGAAAATAAAGAAGGATGTTGTTGAAAATAAAGAAGGCCTGAAAGAGAATTTGAAAACTGCCGGTTACATAGCAGGGGGAGTGGCTGCAATCTCTATTGCTCCTGTTGCGGCAGCAGGTATAGTGGGTGGGTTGGCTGTTAAACATTTTGTCGATAAGAAGAAAGCTCAAGATGCTGCTGCCAATGCAGAAGCAGAGCAGCAAAAGGCTGAAGTTATTGCAAAATTCGAAGAGGCTCAAAAACAATTTGTTGAGCGCTACTCGGCTTTTGATGATAATTGCAACGATGACGAGCGTGAAAATATGTTGTTCGCTTTGGCGGCAATAGCAACTGCCACTGCCGGATATGATGGGCACATTTCGGATGATGAAAAGTCCAAATTGGCTGCTATTATACAATCCGCACAAGCCTCCAATATGGCACAGAGCCGAAAGGATAGAATCAATGATTTTCTAAGTCATCCGCCCAAATTGCAAGAGGCCATTGAATATATAAATGACGTTCCTGGCTGCGACAAGGATATATTCCGTAATTTGATAATTATGATAAGTTGCTGTGACGGTGAATATTCAGAGGAAGAACAAGCTGTTTTGACTACATGGGACACTCTAAACGTTTGAGGCTGAAATGGATATCATTTTAGGATCCTTTAATGTTTTGAATCTTAACACAAAAGATGACGAAAAGAGCAATTTCAAAGAAGACAAATGTCGTAAAATTGCTGACATCATACGTCATGAAGGATTTGATATTATTGCACTTCAGGAAATCCAAACGGATGATGCCGTTTCGAGAATTATTCATTACCTAAATGGCAACGACAACGAATCTCCATATCAATATTGTCATTGCGGATCTTTATATCAGGAACTGAATGATGCCGGAATATTAAACCGTAATGGAGCTAAATTTAAGAGTGATTACGGTTTTATTTGGAACACCGACAAAGTATACCTCTATGGAGATAAAGCTCTCTATAAAGCGTTAGATGACATCGAAAAGAAGGAATGGGATTCATTCATCGAACATCTCATTGATATTCTGGTGGAAACTTACAAAAGCATGACCAGTCAAACCGGTTTGAACTCCGGGCTTTTCGCAAGGTTGCCTCAAGGAGAAGCTTTGAGCAAATACCGTTCGACACTTCGCAATACACTGCATCAAACGTTGCGTCCGCCATTAATCGCCTGCTTCAGACCATCAGGTATGTTCGGTTCTTTACTTCATGAGATCAGGATTATCAATACGCATACCCAGTGGAGCAAGGGCAAAAGTGATGAAAAGACTGCAAAGCAAATACGTATGGAAGAGATGAATTTTATCCAACGTACATTGCACAATAAGGTCAATGAATTGCGTACGGGATCTTTCAATTCAGTATATACATTTGTAGCAGGTGATTTCAATTTAAGTGCCGCTGAAATAGGCAATTCCATAGAAGGAATGATAACGGTTCAAAATGCTCCTTCCACGTGTAAGTGGGATGCGGAACAAAACAGTATGACGTTTAAAAGTAATTATGACCATTTCGCCTATAATGAAGAGAGGATAGCGAATTTTGTCCATGACGGAGCTAAAACAATAGGCGTAGAAAATGATAATTTTACGTTAAATAAATCAAATAAAACAGTAACTGTTTCCGATCATATCCCGATTAAAATGAAAATCAGCTTTTAAAACAGGAGTTTTCTATGAATACAACAAACAATGAACAATTGAAAGCCGCTTATGCATTAAATATGTGCATGGTGTCATTGTCGCAAATCGTTGATTATAATGATATAAATATTCTCAAACAGGAATATGATGCCATACTCAATAATTTGAATATAGAGAATATTATCAAGGATGAAGCAATGCTTGAAGCATTGAAAAAGATTCTCGACACCTGCCATTTTTACATCCTTCATGAGAAAGATAAGGAGTTGTTGAAAAAGAAGCAAGCAGCCCGTATGAAAAGTGCTCTCACAAATGCCTTGGCAAATGGAGGTCGGGTAATTGCAATCTTCAGTAATCCTAATCCCTGGAGCATTGCAGCAACAGCAGGAATTATGCTGGGAGCTGCTGTAATAAGTTATAAATCGGAGAAGAATAAAGCGTTGATGGAAAATGAAGCCGAGGCATGGGAACTGGAGAAAAGTGCCTTGGAACAACTTCATAATTTACGCAGAACTCTTTTTGAAACAGCTTGGAGACTTTCAGATCACTATAAGTTTCCGGATGAATTACGGTTGACCGAAAAGCAGATAACTATTTACAACAATGCGGTTGCAGATCCCGATCCACAGAGTCGTTATATTCGTTTGGACTTGTTGAGGGATAAATTTCAAGCATATCCTTTATTTTGGTATTATCTTGCCAGAGCGGCTCTGGAGACTTCGGAGCTTTATCGTAAATTAGGACCAGATGAAAAGGAACGCCGCATCAATCCCAGAAAGCCCAACAGTGGTATTTATAATTATTATCGTAATGAAGCAAAAACGGCACTGGATGAATTTGTCGCCAAACACAGTGAAGTTCAACTTTTGCGGGAAGATATAATTGCGGCCTCGGCCTATATCGATTCATCCCTGTTTTACGAAGATAATCCTGAAGAAATGAAGAGAAGAATCGACTATGCTCGCAAGATCGCCGGATTTGATTTGGAAATAATCCAAACTTGCTCATTTCGCTACTGCCAACTTATTAAGATGTTTGCCGACAAAGGACAAACTGAACAGGCGATGGGATGTCGGCAGTCTGCAGAATACTGTCTTAAATTGTTGCTGCATGAAGACTATAATGCCGATCTGAATGGAATGGCATTGAGTCAGATTTACAAAGAATCGAATGCGAAAGATGCAAAACTGAAATATGATCTGCTCAAAGATTGTATCGGACAAAAGACGCCTTTCGTTTATAATAATTTGCTTCCATGGGATGAGGATTGTTATAGGCAAGACCTGAAAGAATATCTTGACGGGAACCAATTATTCAACTCCATAGGTCAATACTTTGAAGGCCGTATCCGATGCCTTTTGATTGATCTTTATCAGGCAATATACAAAAGCAGCAATCTTGATGATAATACTCCTCTGGCTGAATTGAAAGGGTCTGTTGAAGCAGAAGATTGGAAGTCGGATATTTGCGGTAAAATAATTATGCAGGATGTTGACTCGATATCTCCGGATATTCAAAAGATCAGGAAACTGTTGTGTTGTTCCCAGAAAGCAGAAGATGCAATCAATGCTTATCTTGAGCAAATAAAAGTATTTTTGGAATCTGCCAGCACAACTGAACGTCGCGGAAAATCCCTGTGGATGAAATCGTATCTTGTCAATTTTGAACGCAGTGAGTTGGATAAATGGCAGGAGAAACTCAATAAAGCCTTATACAAAGCTGTTTCAGAACTTGCTGTTGGAGTAACAAATCAGCTGCGTGATCAAGCCCCAAGAGAAAAAGAAGAATATATCCTTGATCTTGCAAGTTTTATAACAGCAGAAACTTTAAGAATGAAGGCTATTATACAAGATTTTACAATAGGTAAATTCAAATATCATAACTATACTCCGCCCAAAGGAATATTTACATTATAACATTTGTATGTGGCAAAAAATAGATGCCCCCTCTGCCGGATTAGCTCCGGCAGAGGGGTGTGGTTATTTGTTTACGAGCTTGCTGACCAGCTTGATCGCTGCGATAGTTGCTCCGACACCGGCGACAAAAGCGGTTGTCAATGCAGTAATAATCCAAGAATCATCTTGATTATCCTTAAGCGGATTATGGTCGCGGTTCTCATCTTCATTCTCCATTGATCTCTCCTTATGTTTGAGGTTAAAGACCGGGAGTTTTTACGCTCCCGGGATGACTTAATACAGCACGGTTGCATCACTTCCGTACCGGTTGTGCTGTAGGTCTCCGGTTTCCCGGGCGCTATGTTGTTACAGCGTTGGCGGACCTCTGGTGTTACAGATTTTATATCATTTCGTAACCTCATAACAGCCGGGAGGAAGGCTTGTACTCCTTCGACTCTCCGGATGCCAAGTTGAGCTGTAATACAAGGTGCATCACGTCTTGTATTGTTGGGTTCTGCCAGTATAAACCGGCAGACTTGGTCGGATCTTTCAGCTCCAAAGTAAAGGTCTATTACCGTCAAGACCAAAGCATTTGTTTAATGCAGAGAACGATTGATCAGCACGCAGAGGTGTATACTTCTGGTTCACTTGAGTAAACGCATTCAACAAACTCCATCTGGTCGGTTCTGCAAAAGCTTCATGGGTGGGGTTCTTGAACTCATGGAAGACGGGCAGAATATCAGAACTGTTGATTGCCCCCAATTCCGCCGCTCTGACAATTCGGCTTCTGGCTTCATCGTCATTCTTCAAATAAATGACTTTTAGATCTTCGCAAACCGTTTCCAATGTCAGAAATTCGTTTTCGAGTTCAGTTACTGCGACATCGACAAGTTCGGTCAATTCGATTCTGCTGGTATGTCGCCGTTTAATGACCGTTGTTCCTCCAAATGCAAGATTACTGCACACCGTAACATTGATACCTGCCGACAGTCCGACAGCAAAACTTTTGTCGTGGCTATTTCTGAGACCGATACAACGGCTCCAATCGGAACTTTTGCTTTTGTTGATCCGCATTACGCCGAACATCTTCTGTCCTTCACGAGCCAGACCGAAGTTCTCGTCAAGAATCTGCCAATGGTGAGCTTTGACCACATCGGTTACGGCTTCAATAACTTCCATAT
>SUVT01000012.1 GCA_015061845.1 Lentisphaerota bacterium | reverse complement strand
GCGTTTTCGGCTTGTCCTCCATAGCTTCAGCGAAGGAGGATGGTAGCCACGCTCAAACTACCATTTCCAACTCATCAACAATCTTTTTTCAGCCAAATTTTGCCGGACTTTTGAAATTACCTCAAGAAAGTATTTTTTTATTATTTTTTATATTATAGATTCTTTCTCTCTTGACAAAATCATTTTTATATAGTATAATATATAGTATTAACATAGTATTAACCTAATAAAATAAGAGAAAAAATATGGAATCACCACGATTTAAGCAGGATGTAGTGACAGAGACTGTCCGGGAATGGATCCGGCAGGGAAAATATTCTCCGGGGGAACGGCTGCCGACGGATGTTGAACTGGCACAGCATTTCCTTGTCAACAAAGGAACCATTGCTGCCGGATTGAACCGTTTGGTTGAAGAAAATCTTCTGGAACGCGCTCCGAAACGGGGATCTGTTGTAAAATCAAACAATTCTGCACTGCAAACCAATGCGGTTGGGTTAGTTACCATCGACAGCGGAGATTTTTATTCTGACTTTTTCCGGGAAATCAACAGACATCTTCATCAAAAAGATCTGTTTCCGGTCCTTTTGGATGGTAAATTTTTCGGAAACACAGCAGAAACAGAGATCAAACAGTTTCTTTCACAGATGGTAAAAAAGAGTTTGCCGTACGGATATTTGATCCTCGGCGACAATTTTGTGCCTTACGAAGAATTGAAAAAAGCGCCGTTTATCTTTTCCAACATTGTTTTTATTCTGCGTTATCATTTTTATGAAGAGCTTTCCCATTGCCGTTATGCGCTGGTTGATTATGAGGATCTCGGACGGCAGGCAGTGGAATATTTTGCAGAACGGAACATGAAACGGATTCTTTTTACAGCGATGGATGAAAAGAATTACCATGGGGCGCACACTTCCATGCAGGTACAGATCATGCAGAGCATAAAGAAACATGCGGCACTTTGCGGGATCGAATTTGATGAAGGATTGTTCTGGAGAATGCACAGCGGGGCACCGGCAGCGGCTCTTCTGCCGTCGGTTCTCGAAGCATCGGATGCTCCGACTGGGATCTTCGGATGGCTTGACTCCACATTGACAGCGAGAATTTTTCCCGTGATCAAGGCAATGGGCAGGGATCCTGTCAAAGATTATCTGATTCTGGGGAACTTTGATACTCACGCGAGAGAGTATGGATTTGACACCTTTGATTTGCGGGTCAATGAACTTGCAAAGATCGGTGTCGATATGCTGACCGGAGAGATAGAAGAACGGAAGATTATACTTCCGCCGAGATTGATAGAATATACAAAAAACAAATAAAAGGAAGGATATGGTGTCATGGAGAGAGCGTCAAAAAAATTTTTCACGCTGATTGAACTGCTCGTTGTTATTGCAATTATCGCAATTCTGGCGGGGATGCTTCTTCCGGCGTTGAACAATGCCCGTGAAAGCGGAAGGAGTTCAGATTGCATCAACAAACAGAAGCAGATATCTTCAGCAATTTTACAGTATGCCGGAGATAATAATGAGTATGCACTTCCTATGTACACAGGAACTCAGGGCGGAGGGAATTGGTTAAAAAAAGGCATGATCGGAAACTATCTAGGAGCGTGGATCTGGGGAGATGTTACTTCTGAGAAACCGAACGGGGCAGGAATGTTTTTCTGTGCCAGCGACAAGACACCGGTCAGCAAACGGAAGACGAATGTCAACGAATACGCTATGATGTGGGAGAACGGTTCTCCGATAAGTATCGGTTTGAACAGATATATTTCCAAACATGCCTCCTGGGGATTGGATATCTGGGTCAAGATCAACAAGTTCCGTCAGGCTTCCGGCAGTTATATGGGGGGAGATTCCATGGGGTATGCAACCTGTCAGAATGCTTCTGTTGGTTCAACTTACGCTCAATATGTGGGCGATGGTTCCTGGCATTACTGGCGGATCAACTTCCGTCATAATGGAGAACGAGCCAACGGGATGTGGTGGGATGGTCATGTTTCCAGTTTCCGTTATGCTGATATTGCGGACAAATCCAACCCGAACAGCGGAAGCAGTACAGATATGAAATATGTCACCTTCTGGAAAGGTGCAAACTGATAAAATATAAAAAAGGATGAAAGGGAAAACATGAAAAAACGACTGTTGTTTGCCGGGCTTCTGTTCGGCAGTATCGCAGTTTCGGCGTTTGATTACTCCTGGTCGTTCCAGAACACCAAAGTGGTCAAACCTGCAGAAACTCAAAAAAACTGGCAGAATGTTCCGGCTCCGGATGGATGGGGGGTCATTGACCGGAAAGACCGGAAAAATCAGGTTGGCAAAACCAAAGACGGTATTCTGCTGAACGGGATGATCTCCACGAAGTATTACAAGACTTCACGGGGAAATATCGAAATCAGAGTCAAAGCAAAAGCGACCGGTGCGAAGAGTTATCTGAAAGTCTATGTTCTGGAAGACTATACCGGACGTTTGACCCCGACAGCCGGGGCGCAGGTCATGATTCCGGAGCTTACAAATGAGTTTCAGGAGTTTACCGGGTTCGTTCAGATCGTCCCCTGGCATCCTGTCAACAAGATCCAGCTGCTCCTTGACGGAAAAGATGTTGAAATCACAGATGTGACCTTCCGGAAAGCGGGAGAAGTTGTCAAACGGCAATATCTGCCCAGTGCCGCAACGATTCCCCTGATGCAGGAACCTCTTGATCTCAAGGGCGCATTCCGTCCGGGATATCTGAAACGGAACGGCGTTTTCATTCAGAACGGTTTTCGCGATTTCCTTACCGGAAAAAATACAAACCGTCAGAGTGACTGCTATCTCCTTGCAGACAAAGACAATCTGTATGTTTCCATCGTTTACCCCTGCCCGCCGGGCGGTGTGGTTACAAAAGTCAAAATGCGGGATGGTCAAGTCTATCTTGATGACTCTGTGGAAGTCATGATCAATCCGGAAGGCGATAACAAAAAGCCGCCCCGTCTTTATCAGATCATTTCCAACTTTGCATGTCATGTGTTCGATATGGAGCATGACCTTGCCATCGGACAGCACTATCAGGGATGGAACTGTCCCGGGTTGGAAGTCAAAAGAATGCACTATGCGGTCAGCAACGGCAGAAATCATTACATCCTGACCATGAAGATCCCGTTCAAATCTGTGAAGATCAAGGATCCTTCCAAACCGTTCGGGATCAGCATTTGCCGTAACTTCAAGAGTCCGGATGTGAACGGAATTCTGACCGGGACCCGGTATGAAGATCATGAAAACATGCTGAAGTGCCGTGTTGTTCCCAATGCGCCGAACGTTGCCTGGACAGTGAATGAACTGACCGGTGACGGCAGATACAAAGTCGCTCTTACAGTCACTCCGAAAAATGCGCTATTGAAAGCAGTGATCCGCAACGGAACCGGAAAAATTCTGAAGGAAATGAGTATTCCCGCAAATGCCGGAAGAACTGTTTTGAGCATTGACAATACAGACAGAAACCAGCAGAGTATCATGTACGATGCAATGGTATTGGATGCCGCAGGAAAGACTCTGTTCCGTCATCAGCATGATCTGGAAACGGGGACTTATTCCAGAACAGCCACTATTCAGCCCCAGGCAAAGACAAAGCTCCTTGCGGTGGAACATTATCCCTGGCAGAAGAAGATCAACGTTCGCTGGAACGCAATGAGCCGGGAAAATCAGAAAAATTCCGCCCGTGCAGAAATCACCATCACCGGACCGGATGGAAAAAAGGTCACTCTCAAACAGAATAAGATCGACTTCTATGAAAATCAGGGACATGCGGTTTTTCCGTTTAAGCCTGTGGTTCATGGAGAATATAAGGTCGAAGCAAAGTATTTCAACCGCAGCGGAAATGTGATCGCCATCGGTGACGGACGGTTTGAAACCAAAGATTTTGAATGGCTGGGCAATAAGATCGGCTGTGATGATATCATCGTGCCGCCTTATACACCGCTGGTCGTCAAAGGACAGACCGTTTCCCATCTGCTCCGGGACTTCGTCTTCGGTAAAAATGGACTTCCCTCTGCCGTCAGAGCAGCGGATGGAGAGGTGCTTGCTTCTCCCATTGATTTTGTGATTACAACGCCCGGGGGGGTATTGAAAGCAAAGAAATCTGACTTCAAGTTCACCAAAAAGAGTCAGACACGAGTGGAATTTACCGCAACCACTTATTATGCCGGTTTGAAAGTCAGACTGGACGCATGGATGGAGTATGACGGATTCCTGTTCTACACCATGGAACTGATCCCGGAATCTTCCATCAAGATCGACTCCATGGCAATGAAGATCCGGTACAAAAACGCAATCCTGTTCCATTACGGAAATCAGGAGATCCGCACAAACCATTCCTACTATCATATTCCGGAGGATCTGCCGGGAACCGGAAAAATCTGGGATACGAAAGATGTGAAAGTGGATAATCTCCGCACAAAATTCCTGCCGTATGTCTGGCTCGGAGAACACAAACGTGGACTTTTCTGGTTTGCGGAAAGCGACAAGGGGTGGAGTACAAAGATGGAGAATAGCGGCTATGATCTTTACCGTGAAAAAGACGGTACGATCAGTATGCTGATCAAGTTCATCAACGTCCCTGTGGAACTGAAGTCTGCCCGTGAGATCCAGTTTGGTTTTCTTGCCACGCCGATCAAACCGGACAAGACCGGACATCAGTTGAGTTACAAATGGGATCATACTATGGGAATGGGTGTTATGACCCGCGGCTTTGAGATCCTTGATCTCTGGATGACCCAGCAGCTGGCATATAAGCACCCCAACAGTTCCCACGTTGTATACCTTGCAGGAAACCTTTACTGTGCGGGAGATACGGAGTACAAATATTTTGCGCATGAGGCATTGAGAAAGCCAAGAGTGGATTATACGCTCTCCATGGATGCTCTCAAATACAAGATCAAAGGTCCCAGAGGCGATGGATATCTGCTGAACTATGTGGATTGGAGCCCGGGTCTCCGGGACTTCTATATCTGGCGCATGGAAAAACTTCTCCGGGAAACAAGAATGGACGGTATCTATCTGGACAACAATTATCCTTCCTTTGATACTGACATGCAGAAACAGGGCAAACTGGCATATATCCGGGAAGACGGACTGATCCAGCCCGGAAGTCATATCCTGCTTGTCCGCAACTTCTTCAAGCGTCTGGCTGTTCTCGGTCACAAGTACAACAAACGCTATCCCCGTGTTGTTATTCATACAACGGCAGTTCAATATCTGCCGCGCTATACCTTCTGCGATGTCGGTTACGGCGGGGAAATGAATATCCCCAAAGACGGCGATCACTTCAATGTGTTCTACTCTGCCTGGCCGGAAATCATGCTCGGGGTAAACTGGGGGATCGGTCGCGGTATGCTGACCATGCTTCACGCAAAAGGTTTGCATGAAACCCCTCGTCACACCAGAGCAATGTATTCCGCTTATAAGATCTATGATATGGGATTGTGGAACACCTCCGTACACGGAAAAACACACTCACGCTTCCAGAAGATCGAATCTGATTTCGGCAACAATGCTCCCGACTGCAAGTTTGTCATGTGGCGGTACAATAACTTTGTAAAATTTGATAAACAGGATAATCTGATCCGCTGCAGCTATTTTCAGCGTCCGGGCAAATATCTGTTCTATCTTGCAAACCACAGCAAGGCAGACCGGAAAGTGACATTCACGCTGGGCGAAAAAGGCGTTCTCACCGATGCCGAAACCGGGAAAGTCATTACGCCTGTCAATGGAAAATATACCCTTGACGTGAAGACTCATGACCTGCGGGTTCTGATCCTGAAAACAAAATAACAATTTCGGGGAGATCTTCGGAAGGTCTCCCCGCAAACAGCTTGAAAAGATGATTTTTCATGCTACATTAACGAAAAGACATAGAAAGGAAATATAATGAAAAAATCTATTATTCTTCTTGCACTCGTCGGCAGCTGCACACTCTTTGCACAGACTCTTGTCAATGACCCCTGCACCGCAAAATTTTATGCAAAGGGAAATACTCCCTCCAACTGGTATGTTCAGACCCAGAAAGCGGAACGTGTCAATGTCACCTACAAAAATCTGGGAACCAACAAGCGCACGATCCGTATTGCACCCAAAAAAGATCAGATTCTGTTCTTCAACGGCAGCGCGATCAAATCTGCAAAGGGGGATGTCATTACTGTTACTGTCAAAGCAAAAGGAAAAGGACCTTTCTCCATCGGTTATCTTTCCTACGCTGCAAAAGAATCCAATAACTTCTCCTGCTATGAACCGGTTCAGCTGACTGATAAGGAACAGATTTTTACGAAAACCTTTGAAATCAAAGACAATGCAAACGGAAGAAAGACAGAAGTCATCCGCATCTGTGTTCTTGCAAAAGCCGGTGCGGATGTTGAAATTTCCAGTGTGAAAGCTTCCATGGAAGAATAATTTCCGGAGAATCAGATGAAAAAAGGACTTTTGAATGAACAGGAACTGTTGGCATCTTTCGGTGCCGGCAGTTATTTTTGAGCAATATAAATAGAGGAATGCAATATAATGAGAAAAGACGAAAATAATTCAGCTCAGATGAAAGAATGTTTATTGTTAAACCAAGACAGAGAAATCTGGCCGGATCTCCTCCGGATCATAGCGGCATTTTCTGTTATATTTCTTCACACTGCATGCAGTCGCTTCTGGCAAATGAATTATTCTCCACTTTCAACAGAATTTCAGTTCTGTAACATCTATAATGGAATCAGTCGCTGGAATGTTCCCGTTTTTGTAATGATATCAGGAGTGTTCTTTCTTGATCCGCATAAAGAGTACTCACTGAAAAAACTTTATTTTAATAAAATCTTTCGCATAGCAACAGCTTATTTGGTTTGGGCGATATTTTATGGTCTGGTTCAGCAATATCATGCTCATCACGCCATTCATATGAAAAGTCTTATAAAAAATATCATTTTTGGCGGTCATCATTATTTGTGGTTTCTTTTTATGCTTGCGGGACTTTATGTAGCGACTCCCGTACTCAGACATGTTGTAAAAAATGAAAAAGTTCTCATATATTTTATTATTCTTGGATTTATTACGGTTTTTTGCAGTAATATTTTATCAATGATGCCAGTAGTAGGATATCCTTGGAAATCTATTATAGACCGACTTGACCTTAAGCTGTTTGCCGGATATTCAACGTACTTTTTATTGGGGTATTGGTTAACAAATCACAAGCCTGAAAAAAAACAGAGAACGATTATATATGTTTTGGGAACATTTTCTGTTATAGCAACTGTTGTCATTAACAGTTGGTTGAATATCCGTTTTAATAAAACAACAGATTACATGTTTAGCAATTTGTATTTAAATGTATTCTTAACAGCTGTAGCTGTGTTTGTTTTCTTTCAGAATTTCTTTTCTGAAAGAAACTTTTCAGAAAAACAGAAAAAGATTATAATAGAACTTTCCAGGCTGAGTTTTGGAATCTATTTGGTTCATGCATTTGTTCTGGAGTATATGATTGGCATGCCGAGGTATTTTATTCATCCTGCCTTTGCAGTGCCAATTATTTCTTGTGTTACTTTTCTGATAAGCCTTGCTATAGTTTTTTGTATTGACAAAATTCCGTTTGTCAGAAAATATGCAATATAACCGGGGAAATGATTTCTGTCTATAGAGATTTACAAAAAAACAATCTTTTAGAAAGGATTTGTGTTTATGAAAAAAGGACCTGAACTTCTTACTGGAGTCGGCACTCTTTCTTTTGTGCCCTATCTGGTCACGGAAAAACAGGGTAAAATCAGCGGAGAATATACCAGAGAATGGTATTTTGATTCTGCTTCAGCCCATTGGTACGCGGAATATCCGGAAGGATTCCGGGATGATCTTTACTTTTCGTTTTCCGATGGCGAACTCACCTGCCGCCGTCTGATCAAAAACATCAGCTCTGCAAAAATTGCCCTGACAGAAGCCGGTTTCTCCATTCTCGGAATCAAAGCCGGTGATGATCCGGAACAGGATTTTTACTATCATGCGGAAAACTCAAGAGTCTATGCAACAATGACTCTGCCCATTGATTTTGACCGTCTTGCTCCCGGCGGAAAAGATCCGAAATATCCCGATTTGAACAGTTATCTCTCCTTTGTGGAAGTGCCTGTCTGTACAAAACGGGTGGGCGCAACGCCTTACCAGCCGTTCCCAGCTATTCTGATCGGAAACCATAAATCAACGCATGGCTTGGTTCACGGAACGCTGGAACAGCGGGTTTTCTATCACTGCTATGATCTTGCCCATGAAAACGGAACCGTCAATATGGATGTTGTTTCCGGATTCAAGGGGATCGATGCACTGGAAGTCGTGTCGGGCAGAACGCTTGTCGACCGCTGGTATCTGGGAACAACAGATCATGCCGATGATATCGAAAAGATCTTTGAGCGTTATACAGAAGTTCTCCGGACAGTTCTTCCGCCGATGTACGGTGCAACCGATGCAAACCGTCATTACGGCGTCTGGGAATCCTGGAACGATGGAAACGAACGGAACATTAACGAAGCGATGCTTCTTGCCGAAGCGGAGTTCGTCAGCAAAGAGTTTCCCACGGTCAAATATATTCAGCTGGATGATGGCTACTGGCATCGTGATGATGGGGCGCATGGATTGGGAACCGCTTACGAAAAAGACGGCGGGATCGACCGGAAGAAGTTCCCGGAAGGTTTGCGGGCGTACTCCGACAAAGTCCGCCGTTTCGGAATGGTTCCGGCAATCTGGACAGGATATAATTTCGCTTATGGTTCCCAAATTACCGAAGAGCATCCGGAGTGGCGCGCGCCCTATGCGTGGCGGTATGAAGTGGATTATCCCGGCTTGAAATGCGGTGTTGTTGCCGATCCCAGTATTCCGGAAGTCCGGGAGTA
This sequence comes from Lentisphaerota bacterium, assembly GCA_015061845.1. GTDB lineage: Bacteria > Verrucomicrobiota > Lentisphaeria > Victivallales > UBA1829 > SIG79. Next base: position 35,416 of record SUVT01000012.1, on the reverse strand, counting down.
TCTCGCCTATGCGATCAATACATTCTGTTCCGATTACAACTTCAACGGGATCAAACTGGATTTCTGGAGCTATGTCTTTGAAACCAGCTATCCCATGATGAAATACCGGGAGCACTCCGGCTATGAATGGCGCAGATGGCTCTTGACAGAGTTCCGGAAGAATCTGCCCACTGACGGTTATTTCCAGCCCGGATGCGACATCGTTCAGGCTAATCCGTTCCTCGGAGAATTTTTTACCAATTACCGGTACGGTCTGGATATCAGCAGCGGGGAATGGGATCATGTCAAAACCACTTTCCTCTGGGGTACTAGCTGCTTTGCGACTCATATCGGTGATATCTATGTTCCCAACAGCGATTCCATCGGGATCCCGCCCGGACTGAACGAAACAGAACGCTATTTTGCAGTCAACTATACTCTGATTTCCCGTTCCATGGTGGAACTTTCCGGAAAACTTCACTCCGATTGTCCGCCGCACTGGCTGAAAGTCCTGAAAAAAGCAATGTGCAACCTGAACAACGGTCAGGATGTTCACTTTGCCCGGTACGATTACCGGAAGAAAAACGGAATGCCGCCGGAGATCTGGTACATTGATACGCCTCACTTCTCCCGGACTTCCGGCACAGAAGGAATGCCTGTCAAGACCGTTGCGCTGTTCAACCTGACGGAAGAAGAACGCTCCATAGGTTTTTCACAGAGTGATCTGAAACTCCCTGCCGGAGATTATATCCTGACAGATGTCTGGACCGGAAAGCAATATCCGTTTGCTCCGGAAGCGGAATTCAAACTTCCGCGCCACGGCAGCATGCTTCTTGCAGTCAGCAGAACAGATGCGCTTCAGGTTTTCGATGCAAATATCCGGTTGGAAAAAATCTCTGCAGCGGAAAATGAAATCAGCTTTGCGGTTGATTATAAAGCCGATGCGGAACTTTTCCTGAACAGAAAACCCAGCCGGATCTCCTGCAACGGTGCTGCTCTTGAATTTACGCAGAACGGAAATATCACCTGTTTCCATCTGCCGGAAAAGGGAATGCTGACGATCAGTTTTTGAGTCATACCGGAAAATACTGAAAAAAGATTAGAAAATACCGGAAAAACAGTGAAGAAAATCTTGAAAAAAGATGTTTTTCCGGTTATATTCTGCAAAAGATGAAAATCAAACAGAACTTCAACTGATAAGGAATGTTATTATGAGAACTCACGCAATGGGTGAAATGACCGTAAAAGAGGTCAGAGAGTACCTGAAAACCAACAAAACCATTATTCTGCCCTACGGTGTTGTGGAACAGCACGGATTCCACCTGCCCTTGAGTATGGATATCCACAATGCAGAGATCCCCTGCTATCTTCTGGCTGAAAAGCTGGATTGCATCGTTGCGCCCCCGCTGAACTATTGCTTCTCCGGCGGACAGCTCCCCGGAACCATCAACGTCCGTCCGACCACATTCTGTGCAATGATTTGTGATATCGTTGAAGCTCTTGCAAATCAGGGCTTTGAAAACATCCTGATTTACCCCGGACACGGCGGTTCTGAAAGCCTTGCAGCTATGAAAGAAGCGCTCCGCGTTCTGAAATGGCTGAACCCCGGACTGGAAAAGACCATGATCATGATCCTTTCCCGCTATGACTTCTGGGCACGGGACAAAGAACCCGGACAGGATGGCGAAGATTTCCATGCAGGTGACTCCGAAACTTCTCTGATGCTTGCTTACCGCAATCATCTTGTTCAGATGGATCAGCTGGAAACAGACGAACCGGAAATTCTGGAAAAGATGCGTCATGATGCAGATTTCTACCAGCGTCGCACCACGCTCAGCGGACAGCCTCAGGAAATCGTCACGACCCGCCAGAAAGAAGAGGTCAAAGTCGGTGTCATGGGCTATCCTGAATATGCGGCACCGGAACGCGGCAGAGAGAATATGGAAAAAGCTATCGGCCCCATGGCTGAAATGGTCAGAAAAGCCATTGCAACGGCTGATGAAAACAGAAAGAGCGGAAAGCGGATCGAAGTCTGATCCCCTGCTCTCCGAGTAAAAAAATACGGCGGAACGGTCATTTTTCGACTGTTCCGCCGTTTTATTTTTCAGGGTGATTTCTCAGCCTTTGGCTTCTGCGTTTTCTTCCCGGTCACGGGGGACATAACGGGGTTTCGGCTTCGGCACTTCCATGTTGGCTTTGATTTTGTAATTCGGACCGCCGAGAAGTTCTTTCAAATCTTTGAGCAGTTCAGGAGAGGCTGCAACGTTGAATTCTTCCGGCAGTTCCACAAAGGCGGCTCTTCCGCTTGCAGTACAAACGCAGAGGACCACAGGGACAGGACCGTTATGTTTTTTCAGAAGCGTTCTCAAATCCTGCATCAGACCGGGCTTGGAATCCAGTTCGTAAACGTGAATATGGATCTGCTCAGTTGAAGTCTGCATGACCTGTTCCAGCGGTGTGATGGAACGGATCGTCAGAGATGCGGGCGCATTTTCTTCATCGCCGCGGCGGATGACTGCGGTGACAAACACCGGAGTATCAGCGGCAAGCAATCCCTGCGCCTGATCGTAAGCCTCACCGAAGAGCATTCCCTCCACGGAACCGGTCATATCTTCCACTTCCACGATGGCGAACATTTTATTGTTCTTTTTGCTGATCTTCTTCTGAACACTCTTGATGAGACCGCCCAGTTTTACACCCTGATCGTTTTCGCCCTTTTCCTGGATCTGAGCAGCGTTCATGGTGGAGTAGGATTCGATGATCTCCTGATATTTCTGTGCGGGATGTCCGGAAATGTAGAACCCGAGAAGATGTTTCTCATCCTTGAGCATTTCGCTGAAGTCCAGTTCTTCGATATCGGGCATGGTGATGGAGTTGAACTCTTCCGCTTCATCCCCACCCAGCATATCAAAGAGAGAAGTCTGTCCGGACTCTTTATCTTTCCGGCGGGATGCGGCACAGGCGATTGCGTCCTGAATGGTTGCGATCATCTGGGAACGGCGATAACCGGTAAAGTCGAAAGCTCCGCAGCGGACGAGAGATTCGATTGCGCGGGAGTTCAGGGAATCCCCCACCCGTTCCAGCAGGTCGGGCATATCTTTGTAAGGACCGTTTGCATCGCGGTCGGAGATGATGGCGTTTGCGGCACCTTCGCCGAGCCCTTTGATCGCCCCGAGCCCGAAGACGATATTATCACCGTCAACAGAGAAGTGGGTGTCGGACTTATTGACGTTCGGCGGCAGGACTTTGATTCCCATTGCTTTACATGCGTTGATCAGGAAGGTCACCTTTTCGGCATTTCCAAGTTCGCTTGTCAGCACAGCTGCCATGAATTCCTGGGGATAATTTGCTTTAAGGTAAGCGGTTCTGTAAGAGACCATACCGTAAGCAGCGGAGTGGGATTTGTTGAACCCGTAACCGGCGAACTTGTTGATTTTTGCCCAGATCTGATCCGCCAGAGCTTCATCGATATCATTGACCTCTTTGCAGCCCTTGATGAAGTTGATCCGTTCCTTTTCCATGATATCGAGTTTCTTTTTCCCGATAGCACGGCGGACGATGTCGGCGTGACCGAGTGTAAACCCGGCAACTTTCTGCACGACTTCCATGATCTGCTCCTGATAAAGCATGATCCCGTAAGTCTCTTTCAGAATGGGTTCCATGGTCGGGTGGTCATACTCGATTGCCTGCAAACCTTTCTTACAGGCGACAAATGTGGGGATAAATTCCATGGGACCCGGACGGTAGATCGCCAGAAGAGCGATGATGTGTTCGATGGTTTCCACGACGAATGTACGGCAGAGCGCCTGCATACCGCCGGATTCCAACTGGAACACCGCAACCGTATCGCCCCGGTTCAGAAGTTCATAAGTCTTGGGGTCATCCAACGGGATCCGGTCAAGATCGATGTCGATCCCTCTGTTGCGTTTGATATTTGCCACGGCATCGGAAAGCACGGTCAGCGTACGCAGTCCGAGGAAGTCCATTTTGAGCAGACCGAGCTGTTCGCAGGGATGAGCGATGAACTGCACCACGGGCGTTCCTTCGGGGCTGCGCTGAAGCGGCACAACGTTGTCCAGCGGCATGTCACCGATGATGACACCGCAAGCGTGAATACCGGTCGTTCTGTTCAGACCTTCCACCGGGAGAGCTTCATCATAGATCTGCTTTGCTTCGGCATCCTTTTCCAGAAGAGCTTTGAATTCCGGAACATCCTTTATGGCTTTCCCCAGAGTCAGTTTCGGGTCATTGGGGAGAATTTTTGTCATACGGTCGCCGGTGGAGAGGGGGCAACCGAGCACACGGGCACAGTCTTTGATCACGTTCTTTGCTTTCAGTGCGCCGTAAGTAGCGATCTGCGCCACGGAATCCCGTCCGTATTTTTCGCGGACATACTCAATAACTTCTTCACGGCGGCGTTCGCAGAAGTCGATATCGAAGTCAGGGGGGGACACACGTTCCGGGTTGAGGAACCGTTCAAAGAGCAGACGGTACCGGATGGGGTCGATGTTTGTGATCCCCGTGAGATAAGCCACGAGACTTCCAGCCCCGGAACCGCGTCCCAGTCCGACAGGGATGCCTTTTTTTCTTGCGGCATTGATGAAGTCCCACACTACGAGGAAATAGCTGGGATATTTTGTTTTGATGATAACATCCAGTTCGTAATCCATACGCTTCCGGATGGTTTCAGCCATTTCATCGTGTTCGGGTGCATGATCATTCAGCTTGAATCCGTAGCAGCGTTCCACATTGTCGATACAGATCTGCCGGAGAACCTCTGCCTGAGTGGTACCTTCTGGCACTTTGTAGACCGGATAATGGTTTTCCATATCCTTGTCGATCAGGAATTTGAAGTTGCATCGTTCTGCGACCCGGAGCGTATTCGGCAATGCTTCCGGAATTTCTGTTCCGAAAATGGAGTACATTTCATCATAAGTCTTGTAATAAAACTCCTGATGATCCATCATGGTCATGCGGTCGGTATCGGAGAGCTTGCTTCGGGTGGAGATACAAAGCAGGATATCCTGCGCGCGTGCGTGTTCTTTCCGCAGATAGTGGATGTCATTGGTTGCAACGAGAGGGATTTCAAACTCTTTGGAGAGCTTGACCAGCTGGGCATTGGCTTTTTTCTGTTCTTCGATCCCGTGATACTGCACTTCCAAGAAGAAATTTTCTTTGCCGAAAATATCAAGGTACTGGGAGAGAGCTTTTCTTGAGGCTTCTTCTCCGCGGTCGAGAAAACTTCTGGGGACTTCTCCCTGCACACATGCACTGAGAGCGATCAGCCCTTCACTGTGAGCTGCAAGGAACTCTTTATCAGTACGCGGTTTGTAGTAGAAACCTTTCAGCTGAGCATCGGAGACGATTTTGCAGAGGTTGACGTAGCCCACCTGGTTGGTTGCGAGCAGGACGAGGTGATACCCGCGGATATGAGGTTCCAGGTTGTCATGACTGAAGCGGCTGCCGGGAGCGACATAGACTTCGCATCCGATGATGGGTTTCACCCCGGCAGAGGTCATGGTTTCGTAAAATTCAATACAGCCTCCCATGATCCCGTGGTCGGTGATAGCGCAAGCGGGCGCATTATTCTCAAGGCACATCTTTACGAGGTCTGTTTTCGTTTTCAGCACCTCTTTGTCCTTGATTCTTGTTGCCCATGAAATGGGGGAAGCTCCGTCAAGGAGACTGTAATCTGTATGAACGTGCAAATGCACGAATTGCTTATTTTCGTCCTGTCCGTCTGCCATGAGATAATGTCCTTTCGCTGCAAAAACCAGTTACGGAAGCGGGGTGGCTCCCTCGATCAAATTCTTTGGGAATATACCCCGTCAATCCGGAAAATGCAATGATCCGTTTAATCTTTTTTTCCATGTTCAGCGGTGACATGGATCGCGATACCGCCTCTGGGCATGAAATCGCCGATGACCTGCATCCATTTTGGCTTGCAGGCGGCGACGAGGTCATCCAGAATGGTATTGACAGCGACTTCATGGAAAGTGTTGTGGTTTCTGTAGGAGAAGAGATAAAGTTTGAGAGCTTTGCTTTCGATACACTTTTCTTTAGCGATGTAATTGATGGTGATGTGTCCGAAATCCGGCTGTCCGGTGATGGGACAGAGACTTGTAAATTCCGGGCAGTCGAAAGTGATGATGTAATCTCTTTTCGGGAAAGCGTTCCGGAAAGTTTCGATTTTTGCCTTTTCCGGAGAATCGGGATAGTCCTTATGGTTCTTTTTCAGGAGCGTGAGACCGGAATAATCGGCATCTGTCATGATTTTTTTGTCTTTTTTCATAAAAAAACCTTAAAGTTTTCGTTGTTTTTCTGATTTTTTCACATTTTGGACTTGAAAGAAGTGCCAGTCGGGAATATATTAGCACTGTTTTTCAGGATTACCACCGGAAAATTAAGAAAAATCAAATATTTTTTTAGAAAACACTCAGGAGAAAACGAATGAAAAGCCATTTCAGAGCATTGATTCTCGCCGTTGCGACCATCTTCGCTGTTGGTTTCGTTGCTGAAGCAAAAGCAATGGATACCACCCCGGAACCCGTGTACACCACTTGGTCAGACACCAGTGACTATAACATCTTTCAGTTGATGTGCCGTAAACTTGGACGCGGAATCATCGGCGTCGGTTTCGGCGCACTGGAAATTCCCATCAAGATGTTGGAAGTCGATTTTGAACATGGAAGTCTTCCCGCTATTTCCTGGGGACTCATCGAAGGGATCGGCTGGTTCATCGCCCGTGAAGTCGTCGGTGTCATTGATATCGCAACATTCCTTGTTCCTCTGCCGGGTTGTACCTTCAATAAGAATATTCAAGGCTGGGGATATGGTCCGATCATGGAGCGTGAATGGATCATTACACCGGAAACCAATGCGTACGGTTTGTTCTATACATCCAACCGTACAATGGAATATTGATTCCGGTAAAATATATTCAGTAAATTTATCGGCTGCCGGAGTGTTTGAAGGCAGCCGTTTTTTTTTGGAGACAGAGAAATGTTTGGAATTGGAAAAGAAAAACGGAAAGTTAAAGTCGGGGTTGTCGGAGTCGGTGTCCTTGGACGTTATCATACAAATATATACAGCAAATCTGCCAATGTTGAGCTGATCGGGGTTTATGATGCGGAACCGAAGGCGGCAGAAGCTATTGCAAAAGAGTTCAAGACAAAAGCATTCCCAACGATCCGGGAACTTGCAGAACAGTGCGATGCGTTGAGTGTAGCTGTTCCCGCAACACTTCACCATCAGGTCGCTATGGAGCTGATCGCTCTGAAAAAACACATTCTCATGGAAAAACCTATCGCCTCTGAAGTCGCAGAAGCTGTAGAGATGGTGGAAGCCGCTGAAAAAGCAAATCTGGTTTTTGCTGTCGGACATGTGGAGCGTTTCAACCCGGCTATGGATTTTCTCGAAGAAAACAGGTCCAATACTCTCTTTATTGAAGCGCACCGTCTGGCAAAATATCCCCCGCCGCGCCCCGGACTTCACCGTCGCGGAACGGAAGTCAGTGTCGTTCTGGATTTGATGATCCACGATTTGGACCTCATTCTTACCATGGTCGGCAGCGAAGTGGAAAAAATCGATGCCGTCGGTATTCCGGTTCTCAGTAAGACTGAAGATATTGCAAATGTCCGTATTAAATTTGTGAATGGAGCTGTCGCCAACGTGACCGCCAGCCGTATGAGTCCCGAACCCATGCGGAAATTCCGAGTGTTCCAGACAGATTCCTACACTTCCATGGACTACGCAAACCATTGCGGAAAGATTTACCGTAAAGGCCTTCTCGGGGTTTCCCGCAAGAAAGTTGACCTTTGTGAAAAGAATGCTCTTGCGGCAGAAATCGAAAACTTTGTTGAGGCTGTGGCAGCTGCTCTGGAAAATGATGGAAAATGTGTCAAACAGCCGCGGGTCACCGGTCGGGATGGTCTGAAGGCATTGGAACTTGCCATCAGAATCACCGATGAAATCCGTTCTTACAACGATAAATACGGCTTGATGAAACTGAAAAAATGATAGTTCAAACACCCTCCAAAGTAAATTTGTTTCTTAAGGTGGCAGGAAAACTCCCCAATGGTTTTCATGCGATCGAAACCCTTTTTGTCCCGCTGCAAACGCCGTCCGATGAGTTGGAACTTGAATTTTCTGCTGATGGAAAACAGGAAATTCAAGTGGAGTGCGCTCATCCTGCAGTTCCGTGCGGAGAGAAAAATCTCTGCTGGAAGGCGGCAAAAAAGATTTTGGAGAGTCTGGGCGTAACCGATTCCGTTTCCATCACGATCCGGAAAAACATCCCTGTCGCGGGCGGAATGGGGGGCGGAAGTTCCGATGCCGGGGCTGTCATTACAGCTTTACAGAAAAGATATGGATTTCTGGAAGACAAAGGAGCCGCAATTGCGCTTGAGTGCGGTTCCGATGTTCCTTTCTTTCTGAATCCGACTCCGTCGACCGGGTTTGGGCAGGGGGAGATTTTGACCCCGGTAGAAGGTTTGATCCTGCCGGAGATCCGGATCATTCCTATGGATTTTCCGATTTCTGCAAAGTGGGCATATCAGAATCTTGCACCGGAAACGAAGGATGATCCCCGGTCATTGGATGAGATGATCTCTGCATTGCGATCCGGTGATTTCAAGGCGGTTGCGGAACTTTTACGGAATGACCTTGCACCTGCAGCGTTCCGGAAATTTCCTCTGCTTGAATATACCCGCCAGAAGTTCGAGGCGGAAAATCCCGGTTGGAAAGTTCAGCTTTCCGGCAGCGGGGCAACATTGTTTGCAGTGAAAGCGTTCTGATTCAATTCTTTTTTGGAATTTTGATCAGGAATGTTGTGCCTTTTCCTTCCTCACTTTGACATTCAATTGTCCAGTCATGTGCTTTGATAAAGGCTTGAACCAAAGATAAACCCAATCCGTTCCCGGGATATTTCCGGCTGGTATCGCCCCGGAAGAATCTGTCAAAGATCCGGCTGATATTTGCTTCGGAAACGCCGCATCCGGTATCGGAAACAGATAATTCAAAATGCTGCTCCAACTCTTTCAGAGAGAGCGTTACACCGCCCTGCTCGGTAAACTTCAATGCATTTTCAACAAGATTTGAGATGATCCGCTGAACACACATCTTGTCTGCTGTGATCATAACCGGGTTCTCAGGAAGTTCGACCTTGAAATAAAGCCCTTTCCGTTCTGCTTCCGGCAGCATGATATCACAGAAATCTTCAGAGAGTTCCCGGAGATCCAAATCAGTTTTCTGCAGGACATCCGGGTTTGCATTGATCCGGCTGATATCCAGGATCGTGTTGATCATGGACTTCATGTGGAGACATTCTTCTGTTACAGATGCGCAGGAGTTTACAACTTTATCCGGGAGTGTCCGGTCACGGAGCAGCTCTTCCATTGTGCCTGAGATCCGGGTGATCGGTGTCCGCAAGTCATGAGCTACGTTATTGGAAACCATTTTCAGATCTTCCATCAGATTCAGTGTCTTTTCATTCATATCGTTGTACGTTTCCATCAGTTCCCTGATCTCATGGTCATTATCCATCTGACGTCTGCTGATTTTCCGCCTGTAGTCTCCGGATGAAGCGACAAGACGCATTTCGGAAGTCATTTTCCGGACACCCCGGATAAATCTTGTTGCAATCAGCCAGCTGACAAGGATTCCGGCGATTGTGACCAGTGCAAGGATTCCGAAGAACGTTTCGGTATATTTCGGATCGATAGCAGAGATTTGATAAAGCCTTTTCTGGATTTTTACAATTTTTCCATCCGGCAGGAGTTTGCTGTACGTTTGAAATTCATCTGTTTCGTTCCTGATTTCCTTCTTATCTTCAAAGTGTTGTACCAGCTTTTTGGAAGAGAGATAGGTTGAACCATCGGGATTTATGATTTCAATAAAGAAATTTTCATCAGAATATTCCCCCAGCAGCAAAAGAAAATACCGGTTCATTGTCCGTCGGTCATTCTGAGGCCGGATCAGCTTTGAGGAAAATTCATTTTCATTCAGCTGAACGACTTCGTAAATCCTGCGGTTCCGCAAAAGGAAAAAAGTTTTATACGGCTTGTGTTTCACTCCCTCCGGAATGTCCTGAGTCAAAATGTAGAGAATTCTTGAGTCCGGATATTTCTCCAAAAGGCGTTCTTTAATATCTTCCGGACATGAGTTCCCGGGCTGCACGATCTGATTGCTGTTGTATTTTTCCCCTATCACATGTATTTTTTCAACATTGTTGGCAATCTTTCCCAGTTCTGCATAATCTTCCCGGTTTTTCAGATAAACCAAACTGGAAACTGTGATAAAGAAGACGATCGCACAGGAAATAAAGAAGAGGATTGCAAAGGCAAATGCAAGCCGGAGTTTCAGAGAGGAACGAAACAAATTATTCCAGAACATAACCGATTCCGCGGACCGTGTGGATCAATTCCCGTTCAAAAGGTTTGTCGATCTTTTCCCGCAGCTTGTAAATACGGGTCTCAACAATTGTCGTTTCAGGGTCAAAATTATATTCCCAGACATGTTCAATGATCATGCTGCGGGTCACAACCTGTCCGGCATTCCGCACAAGGTATTCCAGAAGTTCGTACTCTCTCGGGGGAATATCGATTTTCTGTCCGGCACGCTGAACTTTTCTGGTAAGAAGATCGATCGTCAAGTCGGCAACCGTGAGTGTCGTAGGTTCTGTTTTCATTTCAGCGCGTCGGAACTGAGCCTGAACGTTTGCAAGAAGTTCTGCCATGGAGAACGGTTTGGCAAGATAAACATCCCCGCCTGTCTGGAGCCCATGTACCTTATCTTCAAGAGAATCTCTGGCACTCAGGATGATCACGGGACAGGAACAACCGCTTTTCCGCATCGTTTCAATCACTGTAAAACCGTCAACATACGGAAGCATGATGTCCATGATTGCAAGATTGAACTGCTTTCCCTTTATCATATCCAAAGCGATTTTACCGTCTGCCGCATAAGAGACTGTATAACCTGCTTCAATCAGAGAGCGTTGAATCAGGTTTGCTGTTTTCTGATCATCCTCTACCAATAAAATATTCATCATACCTCTCTTGTTGTTTTTTTATAATATAACATCTTTTTTTTCTTTTTCAATCAATTTTTTTGTTGAAAAATCAACGTTTCTGTGGTATGTTTCAAAAAAACAACTCAATCTTTGGAAAAATACTATGGACACTGAAAATTTTGATAAAAAAATCCTCCCCCTTTTGATCATCGGAACTCTGATCGCCGGACTGATCCTCAGATTTGAAAACCTGATGTTCCGGTCACTGGAATATGATGAAGTCTGGACGATCAATAATTATTTGAAAACTCCTTTCCTGTCAATTTTCTCGGATCTTTCAACCCCGAACAATCATCCGCTGAATACGCTTTTCATTCAATGGTCCACCAGGGCTTTCGGAATAGAGTTCCTAGCCATCCGTCTTCCGGTTTTTCTGTTCGGAATAGCAACGCTTGCCCTGACAACGTTCTTTACCTGGCATGTTACCAAACGGAAAGACGCCACTCTGCTGGCAACATCCTGTATTGCATTCAATGGTTATCTCATCCACTATGCCCAGACTGCCCGGGGATATTCCATTCAGTCATTTTTTGTACTTCTGACCGCTGTTTCACTCTATTTTCTTGCGCAGAATAAAAAGCCGATCCTCTCTGCTGTTCTGTTCGTATTCGCCGCGATCTGCAGCTGTCTCACCATCACATCCGGTCTGGTGTTTGTCTGCGCTCTCTGCGGTGCATTCATTGTTGTCCGGCTCAGAAAAGAGAAATTTCTTACACTGTGCAAAGAAAATAAAATATTTATTATTGCGGCTGTCATATTCTGCCTGTTTGCGGGTTTGTGGTATGGCATGAACTTCAAAGCGATTTCAGCCGGACAGACGTTCGGAACTTCAGTCGTCCATCCCTGGGCGTTCCTGAAATTTGTATATGAAATGGTGGTCAAACTTGTTCTTTTCCCCTTTGTGATCATTCATGTGATCGTTCTGTTCCTGAAAGGACATCCTCTGAAAAAAATATCTGTTTTTGCTTTGACATTCATGGGGCTGGTTTTTCTCTCTGCACTTGCGACAAAAGCGGGTTTCGACCGTGTTTATCTTCCGGTATATCCCATCGCTGCCATTACTTCTGCAATGGTGATCCCGGGAATATTCACGCATTTCAAGAAAGAAAAATTTACGATCCCGGCACTCATTCTTCTGTCGATCCTTCTGATCCTTCCAATCAATCTGACCCGGAAAAGTCAGGCGAAACCGGATTATATACCTTTGATGCAGGAGATCGTCAGAGACGTCGGCCCGGAATGCTTCGTCAACTTTGCCGTGCATGATACTTATCCGCTTTTGTATAACTGTCCTGATTCCGCCAATGATTATCTGAAACGGCTCTCCAATCCCCCCGGAATAAAAGGGTTCTTGCAGGTTAACTGTCCGGAAGGAATCTCTGTTTATGATGTAAAAAGCGGGAATCAGACAACTCTGAAACCACCTTCTGCTCCGGTTCAGAAATTGAATGCCGCAGATGGCACACAGATGGATCTTTACGCTTTGAAACCGCTGACTCTGAATGATGATCCGAAAGGAAGGATGCTGCTGGTCACTATGACTCCGCACCCGAAAGAGATGTTCCTTTATTTCTTCCAGCAGATGTCTGCTTCAGAACCGTGGCACATGGCAAATCTGTTTCTGACAAGCAGACTTTATACTCCGGATAGAAAAACCGAATTGAAAAGCGGTGCTTTTCTCTGTCCGGCAGCGACTCACGAGGCAAAATATTACCTGGCAATTACTCAGATGACGGGGATAAATTGGAGATTTTATATTCTAAAGTGAAAAAAATGCTTGACAGGAAGCAATACCATGGATATATTACTTTGAAAGATAGAACTTTTTATCAGAAAGGATAGGAAAAATGGAAAAAATCAACATCGCAGTGCTCGGACTCGGCGGCATGGGCGGAACCCACGTCGGCGCAGCAAAAGCTTCCCCTTATGTCGACAAAATCTATGGCTATGAGCCGGATCAGGCAAGACGCGAAGCCCGCGCAAAGGAACTTGAGATCATTCCCGCAACTCTGGAAGAGATCCTCGCAGACCCATCCATCAAAATGGTCAGCATTGCAGCCAGCAACGATGCACATGTCTCTCTGGCAGAAGCATCCCTCCGTGCTGGTAAAGCAGTTCTCTGCGAAAAGCCCATGGGCGATACTCTGGAACAGGCTGAACACCTGATCAAGGTCAAAAACGAAACCAACGGCTGGCTCCAGATCGGTTTTGAACTCCATTACTCCAAGATGTACCAGCAGGTCAAACAGTGGATCGACGAAGGCAAACTCGGTGATGTCGTCAACGTCCAGTGCCGCTACTACTGCTGCGAATTCCACAAGAAAAACTCCTGGAGAAGCAAAAACTACGGAAGCTTCCTCATCGGTGAAAAACTTTCCCACTACCTCGACCTCCAGCGCTGGTTCTTCAGCAACACCGAAGTTCCCGCAACGGTCTACTCCCTCTCCGCTCCCAAAGTCGTGGAATATTTCAACCACAGAGATAACCACCAGATCATGACCAAATACAGCAAGGGCGGTGTCGCAACCCTGAACTTCATCATGTACTTTGCTGAAACCCATAAGTTTGACCCCCTGGTCGAAACCCTCAAGAAGCAGAGTGAAGACGGTCACTTCCTGCAGTATCACATCTGCGGAACCAAGGGCGGAGTGGAAACTGACGTGTTCCGCCGCAGAATCCGCCGTTATGAGTATGCCGATGGTGAAGAAAACATTCAGGTCCACATCAAGGAAGTTATCGAATTCGATAAAGAAGAAGATCAGATCTACTTCCACAATACCCACGGACAGAACCTCCGCGTGATCGAACTGGTCGCAAAAGGTCTGCCCCCGGAAGTCCCTGCAGAAGATGCTCTCGAAACCATGAGACTCTGCTTTGCTGCAGAAAAATCCGAAGATGCAGGCGGAGAAATCATCAAACTCTGACGGTCATCGGACTGCTGAAAACAAAAAGGCTTGCCATTTTCCGGCAAGCCTTTTTTTGTTTCCTGAACGGAGATGTCCCGTTCCTGTTCTGTTACTTTCGGGGTTTTGCAGGTTTTTCCGGGAACGCCTCTTTCATCAGCTGTTTTACGTCATCCAGAGACTTGATCGGATCGATGCGGTGAATCTCCTTCCGCAGGGGAACATCATCATAGGGGAACCAACGGTAATCGTCGGCTTTTTTCCCAAGTTTGGTTTTACGGGATTGATTGACCAGACGTTTATAGAAGATATCAGCTTCGCGCGGGGATCTCTGCCGGAAGATTTCACCCCCGAAAAGGTTGATCAATCCGAGCAGTTCCGGATCCTGTGCAATATTTCCGGCTTCCAGTGCCAGGTCTGCCGCCAGATAACGGTAATGCCAACGCTGATATGCCGGAACAGTCAGATAGTTTCTGACCGCATTGAATCCCGGTTTCCATTCTTCAAATTTATTATGCTGCTGACAGAATTCCCATGAACCGAGATATCGGTCATACCGGCAGTTTTTGCAAGTCCAGGAAAGACGGATGTTTATATCTGCATAATTCCCGTTATATCTGAAATTATCCGGTCCCGTTTCTGTTCCGCAGAGTTCCATCCCCTTGTAACGCAGGATCTTCGCCGCATTGTAAAGAGCGATCCCCCGTTCATTTCTGTCACGCTTTTCATCCCGTCCGGCAGCGAGGAACTTCAGATACTGATCCAGATATCCTTTGTACTCTTCCGGCATATATTTTTTTGCAATATCGAACTTCCCTTCCCGGAAAGCACGGCGGGCAGTCAGATGTTTCATCATCTTTGCCATATACGGCTTGACGGCTTCCTTATCTTTGATACCGGCATCTTTGCTGATGGATTCTGTGAACTCAATCAACTGTTCCAGAGAGAGAAAACGTTCGGCGATGTAAGGCAGGTCACTTTCGCCCTGTCCGGATTCATAGAAGAATCTTGCGGCTTCCATGAAGTCCCGTTTGAGAACCATGGTATAACCGAGAACTCCATAGATTTCAGATTTCCAGTCTTCCGGTATTGTGAAATGAGCTGATGCCCCCTGACTTCCGCGACGGATAAGCATTTGATTGCTTTCCGGTGTCACTTTTTCAGCCATTTTCAGCCATTGACGGAGCTTTCTGGCTGCGAGATCCATGTGTCCGTAATACCGGGCAATTTCTGACTCCACATAAAGAGAGAGCAGTGTCGGCTTTTGCTGCATGGAAATAAAGGATTCCGCCTCTTCAATAAGACCGCTGTTCCATGCCCGGAATGCCAGAATATCCACACACTGATATTTATATATGATACCGTGTGTAAGGATCTTTTTGATCTCTTGTTCGTAAATAACAGCAAACTCCCGGCAGATGGGGTCTGCAAGAATCTGTCGGTATTCCTGTTCATTGAGTTGGCTGAGCATATTTTCCGAACTGGTGAATTTCGGATTATAATATCTCAGAAATTCCACCATATCCTGATCCATGGCATTGCGTTGTGCTGCAACAGTGGCACGGATCACTTTCACAGGATCGGTTCCATATTTCATTTCCTGTTTCCAAGACCCCCATCCGAAGCCGGGTGTATCAGCAAAACCGGCATCAACAGCTTTCCGTACTTCTGCCGCATGGACATGGATGTTGGCTTTATCAAGATTGCCTTTCAGATACAGCACCCAGGTGGTTTTGAAGTGACGGCGTGCCGGGGGGAGAGAGAGAAGTTTATCCCAGCTGAAAGGTTTCTTTGCCGGGGCATCAAGCTCTTCCCTGCCAAGATGATAAAGACGGAACTCTTCCAATTCTGCGGGGATCACCGGAAAATCTCTCTTTGCAGTGACTTTTCTTTCCTTGAATTTTCTGCAAAAGTCAAGATAGGCGGCAACCAGTTTTTTCTGTTCTGTTTCCGGCATCTTCGGACAATATTTTTTGAGCGCAGCAGAAAAATCAAGTTCTTCCGCCTTGAGCGTTTCCGCTCCGTCTTTGTAAACCGGAATATCCTTGAGCATACTTCCGGATGTTTCAATAAAATATTTCAGCGCAGTGTTTTTTTTCAGGACCGGATAATAGGCATTTCCTTTATTCTGAACGTAGGCATCCTGCATCAAAGGCGCACAGGCTTGGACGGAAACAGGAGTCAGGAGAGATGCTGCAATTATGGCAGCCGGGCAGAGAAGATAACTGATTTTTTGCATTGATTACCCCTATGTTGAATGGTTATGGATTGTATATTTTCCGATTCTTTTGAACGGATCCAGAAGAACGGTTTCATGTTGCCGGACGGAGGCAGCCGGAGCGTCAGTTTTCTGCGGTCATGAGAAAATCCGGCTCCGTTGAATGTGCCGAGATCCAGATAGGAAACAGCTTTTTTCCAGTCGCAGTCCAGAGTTACTGTCTTTGGAAAATATCCCTTATTTATAATATAGTAATGCCGCATCCCGTTCGGAAGATCCTGCCGTGCAAGCTCAATGGAGGGGGAATATTTTTCTCCCCGGCAGACTTTCAGCGCAGTTTCAAGATCCAGAGATTCTTCATCGTCGGAAACTCCCAGACGGAATCCGATCACCTCCGGGCTTTCCTTTGCCAGAGCCCCGACAATATTCATATCCGGTTCAACGTGGACTCCGCCCCGGACAGTATTACAATAGAAGGGCAACGCCGTTTTGAACGGAAGTTTCAAGGCTTTTGCTCTTGCCAGTGCCTGAAAAGCGATCTCTTTATCCAGAATGAACCAGCGGGTTCCGTCATTGGAAAGTGCATGAACCTGAAGCACATAAAAATCACAAGCCTTTGCCAGTTTCCGGAACTCTTTTGTGTGTCTCAAATGACACGGCAGTACTGTTGCTGAAAGCTGAACTCCCGGCAGACGGTTGCGCAGTTCTTTCATTAACTGCTGATAATACGGAATTTTTGATTCCGGCGCATCAAGGTCGATCTGAAAAGCTCCGGCACGTTTCCATGGCTGATAAAGTCCGGCAAGTTCCCCGGCAAGCTGTCGCGGGGATTTTCTCATGTGCCTGATATGGATCCTTACCACAGGAACCGATCTGGAAAAATCAACATAACGTTCCGGTTTGAAAGAGACGGTTTTTCCATCATTTTCCATTTCTCCTGCCAGAAAATAAAGCTTTCCGGAACAGGTTGCATAATATTGCCGGACAGCTTTTTTTACAGCTGAATCACGTTCTCTCTGCCAGACATAAAAATCCGGTTCCGCTCCTTGCAGAAGAAGTGGGATCAGCAAAAAAAACATGACAAAAAATGGCACGGATATCCTCTGACGGTAAAATGTTTAATGGTATGCCGCAATATAGTATTATCTGTAAAAAATGCAAGTTTAAAAACAGCTTTTTTTAATATTTTTTTATAGTGGTTTATGCTGAAAAATATTCGATAAAATCATAGCTGTATTTGTAAAAATCGCCATGGAAGTGTATATTACAGAAAATTTTGTTTACAAAAAAATCAACAGGAGAGTTGTCTTATGGATGCAGTGGCAATTTTTTGCTTTCTTTCAGTGCTTTTGGTTTTGGGGAAATTGATCCGTCTCGGAGTCCCTGTTTTGCAGCGGCTTTATCTGCCAAGTTCTGTGATCGGCGGTCTGCTGGGATTGCTGGTTCTCAGCTTTGCCGGAAAATATTTCCCCGCAGATATGATCAAGACAATGGGAAAATTGCCGGGATTTCTGATCAATGTCATCTTTGCTGCGATTTTCCTTGGAACCGTCACCCCGAAGCTGAAAGAGATTTTCAAAATGGCTTTGCCGCAGCTTTGCATGGGACAGATGCTTGCCTGGGGACAGTATGTGATCGGACTGGGACTTGCCGGATTCCTGCTTCTGCCTGTGTTCGGTGTCAATGTTGCCATGGGAAATCTTCTGGAAATCGGGTTTGAAGGCGGTCACGGAACTGTCGGCGGAATGTCTCAAACCTTCCTGGATTTCAAATGGGAAGAAGGAATCGCACTCGGCTACACCGTCGCAACCGGCGGGATGATCCTCGGTATTCTGATCGGGATGATGCTCATCAACTGGGCGTTGAACAAAGGTCACATCAACAGTGTCCGGACATTCAGTGAACGGAACCGCTCGGAACAGATCGGGATCTATCAGGCAGATGAACGCCCCTCTGCAGGGAAACAGACTGTTTTCTGCGACTCCATCGACTCTCTGGCGTGGCACATTGCACTTCTGGGGATCTCCATCCTGATCGGTTACGGAATGTTGAAAGGCTTGCAGTATGGCGAAGTCGCTCTCTTCCCGGAGAACAAGACACGGCTTTTCACCGGATTTCCGCTGTTCCCGCTCTGTATGATCGGCGGCGTGCTGGTGCAGCTTCTGTTCCAGAAAATGAAAGTCAATTATCTCATCGACCACGGACAGATGCAGCGTCTTTCCGGTGCATCGCTTGACTTTCTGGTAGTGGCTGCTGTGGCAACGATCCGGCTGGAAGTTGTTGCAGCAAACTGGCTGCCTCTGACGATCATGATGGCGGTCGGGCTGCTCTGGAGTGTGTTCCTGCTGATGTTTGTTGCGCCCCGCCTGTTCAAGTCCGCCTGGTTTGAATGCGCTATTGCGGAGTTCGGACAGGGACTTGGTGTTACAGCGACCGGCTTGATGCTTCTGCGGACAGTTGATCCGGAGAACAAGACGGTTGCAGCTGCTTCATTCGGGTACAAACAGTTGATCCATGAACCGATCATGGGCGGTGGACTCTGGACTGCTCTTGCTTTGACTTTAGTCTTTACCATCGGCTGGCTGCCTGTCTGGTGTTTCAGCCTGGTTATGCTGCTTGTATGGATTGGAATTTCAGCTGTTATTATCAAACGCAACCGCAAAAAATAAAAATCCGTGGAGAGTATTCTCCCCACGGATCGGGTGATCATTTATGATCTTCCTTTGATGTTCCAGATGGGTTTTACCAGGAACTTTACATCCACGGTAGGCTTGATCAGCTCAAGGATCTGTGCCATGGGCTTATAAGCATCCGGCGTTTCATCCACACTGTATTCAACAGATGTGGAAAAAACTTTGTGCTGCTTCAAGTCTGCGGCAGCAGCCTCTGCATTCAAAAGCAATTTAGCTTCTGCTCTGGAAAGGCATCTTCCAGCCCCGTGGGGCGCAGAACAGTTCCAATCCGGATTTCCCTTTGCCTCACAAACAGCCACGCCATCCCGCATGTTGAAAGGAATCAGCAGCCGTTCTCCTGCCTGAGCACTGACCGACCCCTTGCGGATGATCATGTGATCAAGATCAATGTAATTGTGCATTGTTCCGATATAGTCCAGCGGCTTGCCGAAAAATCCCTTGATGACGAACTCTCCGAGCTTGTTCAGAATCAACTGGTGATTCAGTCTGGAAAATCTCTGGCAGGCATCAACGCAAGTCAGATAGCGTTCCAGATACCGGGTGCTCTTGTCGAGATACTTGTAATCTCTCGCCTTATTGTCTTCACAAGTCCGTACAGCATGGTATTTGTAGTAATGACAAACCCTCTGTCCCAGATACCGTGAACCGCTGTGAACAGTCAGCCAGTAGAACCCTTCTTCGGGATCTTTTCCCAGTTCCACAAAATGATTTCCGGAACCGACAGATTTCAACTGATGTTCAATGCCGGGAGAAGTTACCTTTTCTCTTGGATTGGGCATATCCTCTTTCAACAATTTTTCAGCATCCGCAAAAGCCTTGAGATCCTCTTTGGAAATCATGCTCTTTTCCCGGGAAGAAAGACCGTCTTCCGCATAAGCGGCAATGCCGATTCCGATATTTGCACGGGTATAGGCATCCAGCTTTGCAAGCGTTTCTTCACTCTCCATAAAGGAAGGGTCCGCCTTGAACTTCATGGATGTGATATTGCAGCCGATATCAACTCCGATGATATCCGGAGAGATACGGGGCGCTGTTTCATTGATCTTCTGGGTAAATCCAACCACACAGCCTTTGCCCACATGACAATCCGGCATGATAACGACTTTTGTATCTTCTGAAAGTGATGAATTCATTACAGCACGAATCATTTTTACAGTATCGTCATCACTGTCCTGTGTAGTGATCCATGCAGTTCCAAAATCTCCGGTCACTGTTTGCGGATGACCGTTGTCGTAATATTTATCCATAATAAAATTTCCTTAACTTTAAAACTCTTTTTACTGTCTCTTCGCTTTCATTGTCTTTTTTTGGCAACGCTTTCTCTCCGGGGCAGTCCTGCAATATTGCAGAGCATCTGAACAACCTGAAATATAAAAATTTCTGTAAACGAGGAACCATAACACAGTCATAATCATAAATGAGAGATTTATAAAAAAAATGACAACGCTTTCCGTTTTATGTTTTCACATATTATTGAAAACTTTCCCTTCTGTTAATTTCTGCGATCATTCATGATGTCCTCCTGTTTTAGTGTTGTTACTTGATAAGAGAACTCATTTAAAAAAATCTGACAGCCGGAAAAGTTTTTTTTTAATATTGCGTAAATATATTCCATAAAGAGAATTTTTCAAACGCAAAAACAAAAAATATCCGTCAGTAATTCCCCGCATGGAGTTTGCTGGATTTTCAAAAATAATAATGATTTTCTTCTCTGAAGGTCCCGTGTTTTTTACTTGAAAATCGCTGTCAATAGGGGAATAGTAAAAAAAAATCGGAAAAAATTTAATGTATCACCGGAATAAATGTTGAAAATATTGAAAATAATGGTATTGTAATAGAAGAGAATTTTCCGTCTGAGCAGAAAATGATGAGGGAAATCTCTGCGGCCGGGATGTTGCTCTTGAAAGAAAGAGAGTTGATGTCCCTGTTTTTTTCCTTGCCGAAAGGGAAGGGTATCTGTTAACAAGAAAACGGAGTCCTCGCGATTCCGGAATAGAAGGGTTCTGTTGTTATGATGGAACTTAAAGAAAATGTGCAGGGCATGTCCAATGCGGAATACATGCTTCGTCAGGAAGAAACGGAATCCAATGCCAGAAGCTATCCGAGAAAGTTTCCTTTCTCTCTCGTAAAAGCAAAAGGCGTTTGGCTGGAAGATGTGGAAGGCAACCGTTATCTGGATTTCCTTTGCGGTGCCGGAACTCTCGCTCTGGGACATAACGATCCGGAAGTCAATCAGACTATGGTCGATATGATCACCAGTGACCGTCCCCTTCATACACTCGATTTGATGACACCTGTCAAAGACAAATTTGTTCAGACTCTCTTCTCTCTTCTGCCTGAAGAATTGAGAAAGAACGCAAAAGTTCAGTTCTGCAGTCCTTCCGGAACAGATGCTACCGATGCAGCCATCAAGCTCTGTAAGACCGCAACCGGACGCAGTTCAGTGATCGCATTCCATGGCGGTTATCATGGAATGGGACACGGCGCAATGGCTCTGACCGGAAACCTTGCTGCAAAGTCCAAGGTCCCCGCTCTTATGCCGGATGTTCATTTCATGCCTTATCCCTACGACTACCGCTGTCCCTTCGGACTCGGCGGCGAAGCAGGAACAAAGGCTTGCTGCGAATACTTTGAACGTATGCTGAAAGATCCCGAAAGCGGAGTCACCAAACCCGCAGCTGTCATTCTGGAACCCATTCAGGGCGAAGGCGGCGTGATCCCCGCTCCTGTGGAATTCCTCCAGACTGTCCGCCGCGTTACCAAAGAACTGGGCATCCCCATGATCGTGGACGAAATCCAGTGCGGTGTCGGAAGATCCGGTAAATTCTTTGCGTTTGAATATGCAAATATCGTTCCTGATGTGATCCTGGTTTCCAAAGCAATCGGCGGAACCCAGCCCATGTCAGTTGTCGTTTACAACAAGGAACTGGACAAATGGCAGCCCGGAGCTCACGCGGGAACATTCCGCGGAAATCAGCTCGCTATGGCAGCCGGTACAGTCGTTATGAACCGCGTTTCCCAGCCCGAATTCCTGGCAGATGTCGCTGCAAAAGGCGATATGATGCGGGAACGGATCCTGGAACTCAAGAAGAAAGTCTCCATCATCGGAGATGTCCGCGGCAAAGGTTTGATGCTCGGATGCGAATTTGTGGATCCCAAGGGACCCAAAGATTCTCTGGGCGCATATCCCGGCAGCGGTGAAATCGCAGCACGCATTCAGAACGAATGTTTCAAGAACAAACTCGTAATGGAAAAAGGCGGCAGACACGGTGCAGTTATGCGCTGTCTCTGCGCTCTGAATGTGACCCGCGAAGAGATCAATACCATGCTCGACATCTTTGAAAAGGTCGTGTGTGAGGTCAACAGCGATGTCACAAAGTAATCTTTTCCTTACTTCCTCTGCAGCCGACAAGGCTGAATATATCCGTATGATGGATGCCACGGTCCGTGCGGTCGCGGCATCCATGGATCATGGCAAGGCTTATGCCGGAATGACTCCGGAAAATCTCCGTGCGCTGGTGCGTACAGAGGCTCTTCTTCCGGAAAAATCCATGGGTTTTGACGAACTTCTCAAGGAAGTTTCTGAAAAGATCCTGCCCAACTTCCTGCGTCCTTCCTCCACCAACTACATGGCTCATCTTCACAGTTCTGTGCTGATGGAGTCCGTGGCGGCGGAACTGATCCTTTCCACCTTCAACCAGTCCATGGACTCCTGGGATCAGGCTCCCGTGGCAACTGAGATCGAAGTGGATGTCATCAACAAACTCTGCGCCCTTTACGGCTATGATGAAAAGGCAGACGGCGTTTTCACTTCCGGCGGTTCCCAGTCGAACCTCTCCGGTCTGCTCCTTGCCCGTGACCGTTTCTGCAACGAAAAACTGGGCTGGGATGTGAAAAAATGCGGTCTGCCCGCTGATTTCAGAAAATTCCGCATGTACACCTCGGAAGTTTCCCACTTCTCCATGGAAAAGAGTGCTCACCTCATGGGGCTCGGCTATGAAGCAGTGGTGAAGGTTCCTGTCGACAATGCCATGAAAATGGATCTTGCGGCACTGAAAGAGCTGATCCGCAAGGATGTGGAAGCCGGAAATCTGCCGTTCTGTATCGGCGCAACCGTTGGAACCACCGACTTCGGCAGCATCGACCCCCTGAAAGAACTCCGGGCGATTTGCGACGAATACGGCATGTGGCTTCATGCAGATGCCGCTTACGGAAGCGGTGTGATCCTCTCTGAAAAATATGCCGGTCGCGTTGCCGGCTTGGCTGATTGCGACTCTATTACCGTCGACTTCCACAAGATGTTCATGCTCCCCATCAGCTGCAGTGCATCACTGGTGAAAAACGGAAAATATTTCGATGCCCTCACCATTCATGCCGATTACCTGAACCGGGAAGAGGATGAAGAAGACGGCTACATCAACCTTGTGAACAAATCAATGCAGACCACCCGCCGTTTCGATGCGTTGAAAGTCTGGATGTCCTTCCGGATGCGCGGAAAAGAAGGCTGGTCCGCACTAATCACCCGCAGCATTGACAATGCGGCGTTCCTTTACGGGGAACTGGAAAAGAACCCGGATTTCGATGTGGTTGTGAAACCTGAAATCAGTTCTGTTGTCTTCCGTGTACTGCCTCAGGCAGGCTGTACAGAATCGGCTGACGATATGAACAAACGGATCCGCCGCGCTCTGCTCCATGAACATGGAGTTGTGATCGGTCAGACCGTTTGTCATGGTGATGTCTATCTGAAATTCACCCTGCTCAATCCGCTGTTGACCCATGAAACGTTGACCGGATTGATGTCATTGATCGCTTCTCTGCGGTAAAGATTTCTTCCGGAAATGAGAAAGGACCGTTCAAAACCGAATGGTCCTTTTTTTTATCCCCTCTTGCGGGAAGGTTTATTCATATCTCAATGCTTCGATTGGGTCGAGACGTGAGGCTTTCCAAGCGGGGTAGAAACCGAAGATGATCCCGACTGCGGCGGAAGTCAAAACAGCTGCCACGATTGCACCGGGAGAACTTTCTGTCGGCCACTGCATCAGTTTGCTCACCAGATAAGCCCCGCCTCTGCCCAGCAGAATTCCGATGATCCCGCCGAAGAGACAGAGAACCGTTGCTTCCACCAGAAACTGGCGCAGGATATCTTTGCTTCTTGCTCCGACAGCCATGCGCAATCCGATTTCCCGGGTGCGTTCCGTGACAGAAACGAGCATGATGTTCATGATCCCGACTCCACCGACCACCAGAGAGATCATTGCAATGCAGAGCAGCAGGTTCGTCATGACTGTACTGGTTGTCTGCAGGGTGTTTGCCATTTCCGAGAAGTTGCGGACCCGGAAATCATTTTCTGCGCCGGGACGGATCTTGTGCCGTTCCCGGAGGAGCTGCGTGATCTCTTCCATTGCATCGTTGACGGCATCGGCGGAAACTGCCTGAACCATGATCTGGTCGATTGTCGTGAATCTGGGCGCAAGCAGAGTATCTGTCACCTGAGTTTCCGACCGTTCCGGATAGAATGCTGCTCCGGTGGAGGGGTAAAGGTCTCCGGTGGAGATATCGCTGTTCCCGGAGGAGCTGGAAGTGCTTGTCCGGTTTCCGGTCACACGGTAACGCAGCGTTGTCCACGGAGCCAGGATCACATCATCCTGGTCGAATCCCATCATATTTGCGCCTTTAGAGGGCAGGACTCCCACGACACGGAAGTTGACTTTCCCGATACGGATCTCTTCGCCGATGGGAGAAACTCCCTCTCCGAACAGTTCCCGCCGGACAGTGTTTCCGATCAGGCAGACTGTATTGGCGGACTGTACATCTTCATCGGTGAAGAGTTCCCCTTCTGTGGGCATTCCGAAGTTCTGTACTTTCACATATTCCGGAGTGGAGCCGTGAATGTTCCAGGGGTTCCAGTTTTTATTTCCGGCAACGACTTGAACACGGGCAGTCACGATGGGGGCTGCTGTTCCCACAGAACTGCACTCTCTGACGATCGCTTTGTAATCCTCCGGCGTAAGAGTCATTGCGCTTCCGGAACCGGAGCTGACCCCGCCTTTATTGGTGTGGGATGGCATGACCAGCAGGTTTCCCGCTCCCATCTGGGAAATGGAGCGAGCGATAGAGTTGGAGGAACCCTTTCCGATCTCTGTCATAGCGATCACCGCTGCGATCCCGATCACGATCCCCAATGTTGTAAGCAGGGACCGGGTGGGATTCCGGCGCAAGGCATGAAATGCCAAACTGAATGTTGTAAAAAATCTCATGACTTTATCATCCCGTCTGCGAGGCGGATCACCCGTTTTGCACAATCTGCAGTTTCCTGCGAGTGTGTAACCAGAATAATGGTGATCTTTTCCTGGCGGTTAAGTTCTGTAAACATGTTCATAACTTCAATACTTGTCTGAGAATCCAGGTTTCCCGTGGGTTCATCAGCGAACAGGACCGGCGGATTATTGATAAGCGCGCGGGCAATGGCAACGCGCTGCTGCTGTCCGCCGGAGAGCTGGGAGGGATGATGTTTCATCCGTTCTTTCAAGCCCACTTTTTCCAGCATTGCCCGTCCCCGTTCCAGCCGTTCTTTCATGGAAAGACCGTTGGCGGTATAGGTCAGCGGCATAATCACATTTTCCAGGGCGGAGGTTCGCGGAAGAAGATTGAAGTTCTGAAAAACGAATCCGATCTTTTTGTTCCGGAGCAAGGCACGCTCATCGTTGGTCGCCCGGGAGATATCTTTTCCTTCAAAGAGATATTCTCCGCCGGTTGGACGGTCCAGACAGCCCAGAATGTTCATGAGCGTACTTTTCCCGGAGCCTGATTCTCCCATGAGAGCGACATATTCCCCCTGTTCGATCTGAAGAGAGATCCCCTTCAGGACCGGAACTTCCAAATCTCCGCCGATCCGGTAAACTTTTGTAATATCTTTCAGTTGAATCAGCATAGTTCACCCCCGTTTTACTTTCTTTTTTTGGGTGCCATTTTCGGAACGAACGGAGAGGATTCTCCACCCTGATTGGCGGCTTGTGCTGCCGCAGGAGCTGCTGCATTGTTGGCTTGCGCAACTCCATTGATCAGCACAGTCCCTTCCGGCAGATCTGTTTCGATTGCGCTGCGGACACCATCGGTCATGATGATCCTGACCTTGTGCGGAACAGGCTTGTTGTCCGGTCCGAGAACCCAGACAGTGCCTTCTCTGCCTTTTCCGGTTCTCTGTTCTTTGGTCGGAGCCCAGCGGAGTGCTGCATTGGAAACGATCTTCACATTCTTTGCGGAACGGATGATAAATTTCGCATTTGCTGTCAGATACGGAATCAGACGGAGATTGGAGTTATCGACCTGAACCTCAACGATGTAAGTCACAACGTTCTGGGTCAGTGAAGCATTCAGGCGGATCTTTCCAACAACACCATGGAACTTTTCTCTGGGGAAGGTATCAACGGTGAACTCCACTTTCATGCCTTCTTTGATCTTGCCGATATCTGCTTCGTTGACAGATACCCACACCTGCATTTTCTTCAAATCCTTTGCGATCAGGAACAAACTCGGAGTGTTCATGCTGGAGACAACGGTCTGTCCGACATTCACACGGCGGTCGATGACAACACCTTCCACGGGGGATTTGATGGTACAGTAGTTCAGATTGCTCTGTTCTTTTGCAAGCTGGGCTTCTGCCGCCTGGATTGCCGCCTCTGCCTGTTTTACACTTGCTTCGCCGACTTTCACATTAGCTTCTGCAACTTCCTTTGCGGAAACAGCGGTATCATAATCAGCCTGAGCCATAGCATTGGATTTTTTCAGCTTTTCAGCCCGTTCCAAATCCCGTTCCGCCAGATGCAGTTTTGCCTGAAGCTGGACAAGATCCGCTTTTGCACGGGTCAATTCAGATTTTTTCTGGAGCAGATTTGCCTGTGCAGACTTCACTGCTGCGGAATAAAGGGTATCATCAATGCGGGCAAGAACCATTCCTTCCGTCACCCGGGAGCCGTAATCAATGCTTTTTCCTTCGGTGTCCTGTCCGAAAACACGGATCATTCCCTGCACCTGAGCCCCAACGTTGATCAGCTCTTCCGGTTCTACTGTTCCGGTGGCAGAAATAAAATCTGTAATGTCGCCGACAGTGATTTTTTCAGTGTTGTAATTCTGTTTGACGGCGACTTTTTTCTGAGAAAAATAACGGTAGCCGCCATAAGATGCCCCGCCGATAACGAGAATAATCAGGCCATACTTGATAAACGTTTTGATTTTCATAACAGGTTCTCCCCTTGATTAGTGATTTTTCTGTTTACGACAATAAAAACGATAGTATATGATACTTTATTGTTCAGTTATTAAAATATTTTTTGAAACTTTTTTGCAGAATCATGATCGAATCCTGTCTGCAGTCACTTTTTAACAAAAAATACCCCCCTTCAGCTCATTAAGAAACCAAAGGGGGGATATCCTGATTTTATCCGGAGGATTTTCTGTGTCAGTCTTTCAAACCGGCAGCACGGCGGAACCATTTTCCGGCAGGAGTGTTCCATTCATTCACCGGGAAACCGCGGCGGAAAAGTCCATAACCGTGACCGCCCTCTGCAAAAAGGTGCATTTCGCAGGGAGCGTTGGCTTTCCGCATTGCAATATACCAGGCAATGGCATTTTCCACATTGATCCCATCGTCCTGTGTCTGAATGATAAAGGTGGATGGAGTATTTGCATTGACATCGAATTCCGGAGCAAGCTGGAGCGTTTCCTTATCGGCAAGATAAGCGGGATAAATCAATGCTGTGAAGTCCGGACGGAACGGGAGTTGATCAATTTCATCCTGCGGTTCGTAGGGAACCGGATTTGCCGGAGCAGAGATGGAGGCACAGAGGTGTCCGCCAGCAGAGAATCCGATACAGCCGATGCGGTTGGGGTCGATTTCCAATGCTTCGGCGTTGGCACGGAGAAAACGCATTGCCCGTGCGGCATCGGCATGTGCAGCCTGACGGCGGTCCGGACAACGGTATTTCAAGACAAATGCGCTGAATCCGATGGAGTTGAGCCAAGCGGCAATGTCGTAGCCTTCATGATTGACTGCCTGATAGCTGTAACTTCCGCCGGGGCAGACAAGCACCGCCGGGTGCGGCCCGGTTCCGGCTGTCGGAAAATAACGGACAGCGGCTTCGGTCACATCATGGATCCGGATGATCCCGCCATCTTTCGGACGGCTCTCTTTCCGGTTGGCATCTTCCGGCGTTGTAAAAGGTATGACATCGTTCCAGACGGGAATTTCCTGATAATAAGCAAATGTTTCTTTCATTTTTTCAATCTCCTTTGAGTTGTTTCCGGAGAATATAGCATATTTTTTCACTTTTTTCAATACTTTTTCACCGATTTCTTTTTACTTTTCTGAAACATGGATGTATAGTAAGAGAAAATGAAAGGAAAATACAATGGCATATCAACTTATCACACACTATCTTGACAAGCCGATCCAAACTGGACGGGTCTATGATATTTTTCTTCCGGAAAATGTTCAGCACGATACTGCGATCTTTCTGATCCACGGCGGCGGATGGACCGCCGGCAGCAGAATCAGTTATCATACTCCGATCATGGAAACTCTGGCAGAAAAAGGATATATCGTCGCTTCGACAGACTACCGTCTGACTGTTTCCGCAATGGAACAGCTGAAAGATTGCCGTGAGGCTTACATGCACTTTGTCAATGAGTTGCGGAAACTCGGACGCCCCATGAAGATCGCTGTTTATGGCAGTTCTGCCGGGGCGCATCTCTCTTCCCTGCTCGCCGTGGCAAAACCGGGTGCATCCGGCGAAGATTTTCCCGCAGATGCCGATTGGGTCGTTCCGGAATGTGCGCTTCTGCAATCCTGTCCCATGAGCTTTGAACCGTGGGAAGAGATCTTCCCCCATATCTGGAGTTCCATGCAGAAAGCCGCCCGTGTGCCTTATGAGGAAAATCCGGAAGTTTATAAAAAACTTTCTCTGGATCATCATATCCATGCAGACATGCCCCGGATCTTCTTTATGGAAGCGGAATGGGAACACATGTTCTGGCCCCCGCAGAAAGTTTCTCTTGCCAAGAAGATCGCTTCCCTCAAAGGTTCCGTCAAAGTCAAGATCTACAAGAATATGGAACACGGGTTCCTCTTCAACTTTGACCGTGAACACCAGCGGGAAGGTTTTGCTGACTTTATTAAATTTATCGAAAACGAACCTATCGAAAACACCGTTTTTGAAGCATAAAAAAGGAGTTTGAAAATGAACATTTGTATGATGTCCCTGACAATGCAGGACAGCACCCCGGAAGAGATCGTCGATATCGCAGTCAAGTGCAATATGGGTGCGATTGACTGGATCACCACTCACAAAAGCGATCCTGTCTGGTTGGGAAAGATCTCCCGCGATGCCGGTTTGGAAGTTGCTGCCTACACCCCGCTGGATCAGGCATATATCAATGGCGAAGGAAACTGGAAAGATGAGTTCAAATACTCTCTGGAAGCTGCCGTCTCCATGGGCGCACCTGTGATGATGGTTCCGCCTTTCGCACTGAAAAAACATCCCGACATGTCCGAAGGCAGAAAATACTGGACAGAGTTCTTTGCCTGGGCAACGCCTCTTGCTAAAGAAGCAAAAGTGATCCTGACCCTTGAAAGCACTGGTTTCATCAACAGTCCCATCACTACTGCCGATGAAAATCTGGAAGTCCTGAAAAATGTGCCGGATCTCCGTCTTACCTTTGACAACGGAAATATCGAAACAGCCGAAAGTGCGGTTGATGCTTATGCAAAACTGAAAGATTACGTTGTCCGCTTCCACCTGAAAGACTGGACGATCGCCGATCAGGAATTCCCCGGATCCGATAAAAAACGCTGCGGAAAATATTTTGCCATGGCGGCGATCGGCGAAGGAAGTGTCGACTTGCGTACTCTCTGGGATTCTGTGATCCCGGAACAGAAGAACTTTACCGTGAATCTGGAAACATGGAAGCCCTCCGGCGAACAGTTCTCTCTGGATGAATACAGAGTGATCTGCGACCGGGTCAGAGGCTGGTAAGCTGTTTTTTATGTTCGCTTCCATCATCACTTTGGGCTGCCGTCTCAATCAGGCGGAATCAGCATTGATCACCTCCCGGCTGGAACGGATGGGGTACACCGTTGTGCCTTATGACCGGAACTCCCAGCCGGATCTGATCGTCCTGAACAGCTGTGCCGTGACTGCTACCGCTGAACGGAAAGCACGGCAGAACATCCGGACTCTGCGGACACGGCATCCGGAGGCAAAACTCCTGTTCACCGGCTGTGCATGCAGTCCCTCTTTGAATGAGATATCCGGATTGACGGTTGTTCCAAATGCCCGGAAAAGTGAACTGGAAGAGTTCTTGAAACAGGAACAATCCCTTGCGGTGGAAGAGTGGCGCAGTGATGCGGCGGAACATCTTGTCTTTACAGAAAATATACTCACTGCTCCCACTGAACGGACAAGGGCAAATTTGAAAATACAGGAAGGCTGCAACAATTTCTGCGCCTACTGTATCATCCCTTACAAACGCGGCAGAGAACGTTCCCGTGATCTGGAAGAGACCGTGAAAGATTTTCGTCATTTGGTGAAATTGGGCTTTCAGGAGATCGTCTTAACGGGAATCAATACCTGTACCTACAACTGCCGCGGGGCAAGGCTCAATGATCTGCTGGAACGCCTGTTGGAAACCGATGGAAACTACCGGATCCGGATCGGTTCCACAGAGCCGGGTCCCATGCTTGCAAAAATCGTGGATGTCATGGCAAAAGCTGACGGGAAATTGTGCGAATTCCTGCACCCCTCCCTGCAGAACGGCTCTGATACAGTTCTCAAGCTCATGAACCGCCACTGTTTGACGGAAGAGTATGCCGGATATATCCAGTATGCCCGGGAGAAAGTGCCGCACATCCACATCGGAACGGATATTATCACCGGTTTTCCCGGAGAAACGGATGCAACCTTTGAAGAGACTGTTGCCTTTGTGGAAAAAATCCGGTTCGCCAACATTCATATTTTCCCGTTTTCTCCCCGGAAAGGAACTGCGGCATATTCAATGAAACCGGTGGTTCCCAGTGTACTTGCCAAAGAACGGGCAGAAAAATTGGACTTGCTGAAAGAAAAATATGCAGCGGAATTCCGTCACTCTCTGTTGGGAACGGTGCAAACTGTTATTCCGGAACAGGATGGAATCGGCTTGACTGGAAATTATATCCGTGTGAAAGCCGATGGAACCGGGCTTATGCGGGTCGAAATCACAAACACGGATCAGGAAATCGTCATAGGAAAAAAGAAGGAGTAAAAAAATGAGAATTGACAATGCGAAGGTAGATGTCTGGCTTGGTTTCAAGCGGCATATTTTTGATTTTCAGGGACATGAAGCGTGGATCGTGGAGCCGGAAACAGCCGCTCCGGGCAATCCCTGGACATGGTGTATGGAGTGGCCCACCGCATTTGTCCCCCGGACCGGTGTGCCGGATCTGGTGAAAAAAGGATTTCACCACGTTCATATCAAAGCGTTCGGGCATGGAAATGATGAGGACCAGAAAGTCTTTGCAGCGTTTCATGATTATCTGGTCACTCTTGGTTTCGCAAAAAAATGCGGATTGATCGGTTTGAGCTTCGGCGGGCTTTACTCCTGCCGTTTTGCGGCATTCCATCCCGAAAAAGTCGCCTGTATCTATCTGGATGCCCCCCTTTGCAATTTTCATCACTTCCATCATTGGGAACTTGTGAAGGATGAATACAGTTTGAAGAACAAAGCAGATCTTTTTGATCTGCCCGGATTGCCCATCAACCTTGCTCCCAGGCTGAAGGATTTTCCGATTCTGCTGATTTATGGAAAAGCAGACACCACAGTGCCGCCGGAAGATAATTGTGAAATGCTTCTTGCCCGTCTTGAGGTCCAGAACGGCTCCGGAGAGGTGAAAGTGATCGCACGGAATGCCTGGGCGCACCATCCGCATGGTCTGGATGATACGACACCGATTCAGGAGTTTATGACAAAATATTGCTGCTGAACAAGTTGCAGGAAAATGAAACAGCCGGTCTCACAGGATTGAAACCGGCTGTTTTTTGTTGGACTTCTGCGGGGGATCACGGGGCTTTCAGGAAGATCGTATTTTCCAGCAGGAATGCCAGAAGAAGTGCGCCCAGAGCTGCAGTGATCAGCGGAAATGCCAGTTCGCGCCAGTTGATCAGAACCTGCTGTTCAAAGGTCGTTTTCTCCAATTTATCGATTGCTTTCATCGCTTCGTTCATAGAAGAGATGTCTTCTGCACGGTAATATTTTCCATCGGTCGTCGATGCAATTTCTTTGAGAAGAGCTTCATCAAAGTCATTTTTCACAGGGACATACTGTGTTCCGAACGGCGTTTCCTGCGGATAGATAGATTGATCCGAACCGATCCCGACTGTGTAGATTGTGATTCCGAATTCTTTTGCCAGTTTTGCGGATTGTCCGGGGGAGAGTTTTGCCATAACGTTATTGGAACCATCGGTGAAGAGAACAATAACTTTCCGCTTGGAATCACTGTCTTTCAACCGTCTGATTCCGGATGCAATCGGTCCGGCAATCCCGGTTTGATCACCAATATCGCCCGGTTTGAACTCTTTCAGATTCTCCAGAAGCCGTCCGTGGTCCAGTGTGGGAGGACATGCCAGATACGGCTGCTGAGCAAACACGATCAAGCCGATCCGGTCAGTTGGACGTTTTTTGATGAATTTGATGATCTCCTGCTTTGCAATATTCAAGCGGGGGGCAACTTTTCCGGTGGACAATGCGTTGTTGAGCTGCCCGGGACTGGTTATTTCCGATGGAACATCAATAGAAGCCATACTTCCGGAGATGTCAAGCGCAATGATAATATCCACCCCGTCCGATCTGCGCTTGATCTCTTCCAAGCCTTCCCGAGGACGGGCAAGAGCTGTAATGATCAGCACCAGAACGATACAGAGCAGAATGAGCGGGATCAATCGTTTGAATGAGGGAAAACGTCTTTTCTTTCCGGCAAGAACATTGATGTCGGGGAAAATGACAGACGGCTGTTTTTTTCTGAAAAAGATCCATGCTGCAACTGCCGCAGGAATCAGCAGCAGAAAAAGCCATGGCATGGCAAAATCGGGAAACTTCATGATTTTTTCTCCTTCGTTTCAAGACTCAGAGATGTTTCCCGGATCAGGGATTCTGCATGTCTTGCTGATTCTTCAAATGTTTCTTCATCGGTGGCGAGACGGGCAAATTTGACCATATCTGCAGCAGAAAGGAACTCCCGCAGAAATCTCCGCTGCTCTATATTCAACGGACTGGTGTCACGGCGCAGAGATTCCAGAAATTCCGTTGTTGTCTGGCGTTCTGCCCGGAGAGAAAAACGCTTTTCAAGATAAAACCGGATGATATACGTCAGCTTTGTTATTGCCATCTCCGGCGAGATGTCCTTTTCTGAAAGTGTCTTCCGCAATTCTGCAATGGAGTTCAATGCCGTTGTCCAGGCAGGGATCTCAGCTTCTTTCTTCCGTTTTCTCCAACGGTAAATCAGCCATGCGATGACCCCGAGGATCAGAACGCCAGCCCCGCAGAGATACCAGATCCAGTGGTTCTTCTTCTCTTTCTGTTTTTTCCCGGAAGAAAATTCTTCTGCAACTTCCAAATCTCCATCCAGATCTTCCTCGTTTAATTCTACCATGAATGCCGGAATTTTTGCTTCCGCAACAGTTTTTCCATCCGGTCCGCCTTCACACAGGATTTCAACCGGAATTGCAGGATATTTACCATCACGGTAGGGCTGGATCCAAACCGTTATGTTCCAGGTTCTTGAACCCCACATCCATTCTACCGGCGTGATTTCCGCCTGTTTAACTTCCTGCAGACCTTCCACAGTTTTGACTTTTGCGCTTACAGGCATAAGACTCCAGGACGTTTTGACAGTAAAAGTACAGGGGATCCTTTCTCCCAGTCCGGCTTTTTTTGTTTTGAAAACGGTTTCGATCACTTCCGGAGTGGATTTTGTGTTCTTGCATTGATTCCATTTTACAAGGAACACTCCGGCAGAGATCAGAACGATCGCAATGAGAGTGACAAGAACAATCGCAGAAATCATTAAAATTTTTCTCATGATATCACCCGTTTTTCCGTTTCCGCATCCGGAAGAAGTTCATTAGAGGAAGACTGGGATCTTCCCCGCAAGTCAGCTCCACAACATCGACTTTTGCCCGCCGGAACAGTTCTGCAACAGAATTCCGTTTTTCCTCAACCCGTTTTCCGAAGAGTTTTCGCATTTTGGAGGAAGCTGCATCGAACCAGGAGATTTCTCCGGTTTCAGCATCTTCCAGTGAAAGCATGGAAAGTTTCGGAAGGTCGATTTCCATTTTTTCTGTAATTCTGACAGCTGCAAGGTCGTGGCGCATGTTCAGAACTTTCAGTTGTTTTTCGTAAGGTTTATCTGTAATAAAGTCACTGATCAGAAAGATCACGGCTTTCCGTTTCAGGTTTCGTGCAAGGGAATCCATTGCATGACCGATGTCAGTTCCTTTCGATTCCGGCTCAAAGGCAAGCATTTCCCGGATCAGCCGCAGAACATGGGATTTTCCGGATTTCGGAGGAAGCCAAAGCTCCGTTTTATCAGTAAAGACCAGCAGACCGACTTTGTCGTTGTTGCGGATGGCACTGAGCGCAAGCAGCGCAGCGATTTCTGCAGCTTCATCCCGTTTTGTGCTGCCGGTTTTCCCGAAGGAGAGCGAAGCCGAAGCATCAACCGCCAGAATAACAGTAAGTTCCCGTTCCTCTGCATATTTTTTGATATACGGAGTTCCCATCCTGGCGGTAACATTCCAGTCGATATCCCGGACATCATCGTCGGGAGTGTACTCTCTGACTTCAGAAAATTCGATCCCGCGCCCTTTGTAAACGCTGTGCCATGCCCCGCCGGTCAACTCTTCCACAAGCCGCCGGGTCCGGATCTCTATTTTCCTGACTTTTGCCAGCAATTCCCTTGTCTGTATCATTCCTCACCTCACATCAGGGAGTTTTCAGTTCCTCAAGAATCTTAGTGATCAGGTCATCGGCACTCATATTTTCGGCTTCTGCTTCATAAGAAAGCATGATTCTGTGACGGAGAACATCATGTGCAACATCCTTCACATCCTGCGGGATCACATAGGCGCGTCCTTCCATGAAAGCAAGGGCTTTGGCTGCAAGAACAAGGGAGATCGTTGCACGGGGGGAGGCTCCATACTGGATCAGCGGAACCAGCTCGGAAAGTCTGGCACTCTGCTGGCGTTCGGAAAGTTCCGTATGATGTTTCGGACGGGTCGCAAAGACAATGTCAAGGACGTATTCCAGCAGTTTCGGGTCCATATAGATCTTATCGACCATTTTTCTTGCGGCGGTGATATCTTCCAGAGAGGCAACTGTCATTGCCTGCGGGAAAAATTCCGGATGTGCGTTGTTCTCTGCAATGAGCCGTTCTTCCTCACGGGTGGGATAATCCACTTTCAACTTGAAGAGAAAACGGTCGATTTGAGCTTCCGGAAGAGGATAGGTCCCTTCCTGTTCAATGGGG
>SUVT01000011.1 GCA_015061845.1 Lentisphaerota bacterium | reverse complement strand
GATCTTCTAAAATTCGACTGATACTGTTAATAAAGTCGTTTCTATTAATAATGAAAACACCGTCTATTTCTTCTTCATGCAATTTATCACGTAATTTGATGGAAGTGTTACCGCTGTAATAAATCATATCGGTGTACACACTGTATCTTAATTTTTTTGCAATTGAAGCTCCTTCAATCCCTTTCCCTAAGTCATGATCAAAAATTATCAAATCATACGGATTATATTGTCTTAAATCTTGCTCTAAATTTTCTAAATCTGCTTGAGATATTTTATCTTTTATCTCATATTTAAATTTAAAACCGTTGTTTGCAAGGATTCTTTCAATTCCTTCTAAATAATTTTTTATTTCATTAGGCTGGTCTTCAAACCACAATATATTATAATAGAGTTTCATTGAACGATCCTTATAATAAAGCGGGCTCCATGAGTAGGCTGTGAATCAGCAACGTTGATATCAGCTCCTATTTTATCTAATATCTTTTTACAAAAAAACAATCCAATACCAGAGCCATTTGTTCTTGTAAAACCTCGTTCAAAAATTCGTTGATAATCTTCTGTTATTCCACTGCCGTTATCAGTTATTTCAAGCAGAACTCCTTTTGAGCCAGACATTCCAGTGATGTTGATGGAAAACTTTGTTGCTCTCGCCTTTTTGGAATTGCTTATGAGATTATCTATTACCATTCCTATTTCCATCGGATTGAATTCTATTATAAGTTTTGAGCCATCTCTGATACAGTCAAGCTCTAACATTGATTCAAAACCCTTAGATACTTTCTGAATATATTGCTCAACAAATACACAAATATCATCTTTTATTTTTCCAGAATTAAGTCTGAAATTGGCAAAAGTTCCAAACTTAGACAAGGTGCAGATGTTTTCCAATACTTCGAGTTGCTCTATCAAGATATCGCGCATTTTATCTTGTGTAAATTCTCGTGATTGTAGTGAAATTAGTGCATTTTCCATTCCAACCTTTGCATTGGCAGAACTCATAGTAATCTGATGCAAAAAACCTTCCAAAATTTCCTTATCTCGATCTGCAGAAGCTGTTAAAAACAGATTACGCTTTTGTTCCTCTTCTAAATTTTTTTCAGCGGACTCTTTTTGTTCGTTAGCCTTACGCGCATTGCGAACAGCTTCTTCAGCGACCGTTTCTGCTTTTTGACGCGCTTCTGCTTCTGCTTGTGCTATTTTCTTAGCATCAGCAAGGGCACGTTGTTGTTGCTGAAGTTTTTTTTCGGCTTTAGCTATTTCAACTTCCAGCACTTTATCATTGTTCTTTTCAGCAATCAGTTTTAGGTTATTTAATGTCTCTTGAAAATCTTCCGATTTATCACTCAAAATTGATATGAGATCTTTGTTATAATATGTTACAGATATCTTCGGAGTTAAGGATAATTTTTTGATTAAATCAATAATCTTTCGCTTGTTATTTTCCAAACTTAACCGATTGGGAGTATCTTCATCTTTATCCAACTCATCAAGCCATATCACTGTTGTCAAATAAGCTTCCAGCTTTCTAATGCATCTGAGAACGCATTCTTGCAACGCATCAACAGCTTTTGTTTTTATAAGCCCCTGATTACGGCTTGAGGCTTCCTTGAATCTTTCATTAAAAGATTCATCTTCGCCTTGAATACTAATTCGTCCTAATAGTTCTCGAGTTCCAATGAAACGTTTATATCCTTGCTGTTTGCGCCTATCAAGTCCCCAAAAATCATCATCTTTTTCACCAATGGGAAAAACGCGAAACTCATTTCTTATTAGAAATAAGGACCCATAATCAACCGAGTGCACTCCCATTTTCTTTGTAAATGTTGCTTTTGCAATTCTGTTTAAAAAAGAGATTACCGCATCAAAACTAATATTCAGGAGTTCAGGAAAATCATCTACAATTTCTTCTTCAGTTTTATAAATCACCATTCCACGATCAATAAGCTCTATTTTTAAAAAATTTTGTTCTATTCTAGCTTTTAATGCAGTAGTTTTATTTTCCAACAACTCATAGAGTCGGTTTTCAACATCTCCATTAATAAATTCCGGAGAATCTTTATCAAGCAAAGCCCTGTCGTCTTCTAAATCCCGTGGTGAAATAATTTCAATACGTCTCTTGGAAATTTGCCCGTTAAATGGATCTATTAACTTTCCCAAAGCCCGTTTTAATTCCAAAATTTTCTTTTTAGACCAATGACCAAGATCACGCAAACTGCTGATTTTTAATATCACACCTTGCGAGAGGTTTATCTCCTGCACGCATTTGGGATATGAAAATTTCTGAGCGATATCACAAGTAACTGGAATCGCCCCAAACTCTTTTTTTGCGCTTTGTTCAAAATCTCCCCAGTCAATATCAACCGTGTTTATTGCTGAAGAATGTACCGTTTTGGCTTCCATGTGAAGAAAACGCCCCAATCGATCACAAGAAAAACGGCCGACACCTTTATTCCCGGCATAATGAGGAACTACACCTGCAGCATCCTCAGAACCATCTTTTTTGGCAGAATACGCGACAAACAGCCACTTGTTTTTGATATCATCAGCTGACATCCCCTTCCCATTGTCAATGATGTATATTGCATCTTCAGGGGTATCATTGAAATCAAAAACGATTTTCACGTCAGTTGCATGAGCATCAAAAGAATTTTTGACCAATTCAAAAATTGCAACAAAATCATCGGTAATCAAATCACGGCCAATAACATTCTTTAGTTCCGAGCTTATGCGAAAATTAGTTATTGTAAGCATTTTTCATCTCCATAAGAACGCATCCTGCGATTTCACCAAACAGAGGAGGAATAGCATTGCCAATTTGAGAATAGCGTGGGACTTCCAAAACTCTTCGCTTGCCACCGGTAGTATATTTCCCGAGAAAGACAAAATCATCAGGAAACGACTGAATTCTAGCATATTCCCGCACTGTCAAAATTCTAGGCTCAGAATAATGAATATAATCATCCGGCAGTGTTGTTAACGTTGGGGTTGGCAATTCAGAATTTAAACATTTGGTACTGCTTTTCTTTAGGTCAAAACGAGATCGGTAAGCTGCAGATGACAACTGCTCTTTTATTGCAATAGAAAAACGTGTCGTAATAGCATCGTTATGTCTAGCAAAACGATGGCTGTCTGGAAAATCTGTTTTTGTATCAGCTCTCATCAATTTCTGATATGGAGTTTCAGTCTTACCGTATTTACCAAACTGAAAACGAGGGAATTCATCAGAAGAATATGTCCCATTGCTCAATAATAAATCCCCAATAGCATCCCGCACGCTATTGGTAGCTAAAATACCTTTTAATTTAAGAAATTCATCTTTTTTTGCATAAAGTTTTGAAAAAAACTCTTTGGCAGCATTATTCGGAACCCCGTTTTTCTTTCTTACTCCAACTAAAATAAAACGAGTCCTATGTTGCGGAACACCAAATTCAGCAAAATCAATCAGTTTGAAATCAACATAATACCCTAAATCTTTCAATTTTCTCACAACATCACTTGAATACTGCGTTTCTTTACCATTAGTGACAAATGGAACAGTAAAACCTCTGACATTTTCAAGCAAAATAAAAGATGGTTGTATGATTTCAACCATTTTAATGTAAGAATCAACCAAGGAATTTCTTTTATCTGATTTTTTACGGCGTCCGGCCAAAGAAAAACCTTGACACGGTGGTCCGCCTGCCAATAAATCAACTTTTCCTTGATATCTCAATAAATCACTTTTGTGTTCTTCGAGTAAAACATTAATATCATGAGATTTCTTTTCCAACCAATCGGGCCAATCAAAATGAGTTTTTTTGATCATCAAATTATGTTGAAGGGTCAGGAAAGCATCAGGGCTTTTCTCCACGGCAAAGATACCACGAATACCAGCTCTGCTCAAGCCAAGCGTTAAACCGCCACATCCTGAAAATAAATCAATGCAGTTCATTAATCAATCCTTCACCTATTGTCGGTTGCATTTCAAAAACACATATCAGCAAGCGCGAGCCGACACTTTTCTAATAATTTATCACAAGAACTAGAAAAAATCAAGGGAGAGAACCAAAATAACTGCATTTTACATGTTTGCGAATAAGATTTGAATTTTTGATTATAACAATATGCTTAAGTAACAGTTAACTCAAAGACAAAACTTCATCACAAACTTTGATATACTCCAAATTGCTCGCAGCATAATCGCATTTCGTCATATCTGCACAACAGTAGCGCATTCTACATCAGCGAGTGTTATACTCTATTATCCAGCTGCCTTTTTGACATTTTTTTCATATTTTCATAGCTTCACATCAAGATAATGTATATTAAATTCCGCTTAGGTTCAGTTCGAATCTCGCCTGGTATGGATTGCGGCTTGGAAAAAACTACCGGGAATATTGTAATAAACAAGCGTTGATTTGTAATAGTTTACGCACTGTGTCAAAAATCGGAGGTGACACAGGTACTTTCCGAAAAATCTGAGCAACTGAGCAGTTTTACACGGTTTGGGTGTGGACGATAGCTTTCCGGACACTCCACAGG
Organism: Lentisphaerota bacterium; assembly: GCA_015061845.1. GTDB lineage: Bacteria > Verrucomicrobiota > Lentisphaeria > Victivallales > UBA1829 > SIG79. The sequence continues at coordinate 40,394 of SUVT01000011.1, read as the reverse complement.
GCTGTTTTTGAGGGTAAGTCTTGGGGGAGAAAACAGAAAAGCCAGTCGGTTTGACTGGCGTAGATACAAAAATGGTGGCAAGGACCGGGATCGAACCGGTGACACACGGATTTTCAGTCCGTTGGTACTTCTATTCAAAAACACCGCCACATGGGCTTTTTCCACAAAAATTCCACAGTTCAATATTTTTTACAACAATTCACAAGGTTTTATGGTATTAAGATCCAAAAATCAGGTGATTTGTAAATGGTCAGACAGAAACCAAAAGGAAACGGGAATTATTACTATCAGTTCGTGGTCGATAACAAAAGGTATTGTGGAGTCTGCAAAGGCTGCACTACCAAGAGAGCCGCTGAAAAGTATGAACGAGAAATCAGAGCAATCATCCAAAAAGCAAGTGCACAGAAAACAGTCAGAGCTTTGATTGAGAACTTCAGAGACGAGCTGACAGGTGGAACAAAGATCAAACTGACAGAGGCTTTTGAGCTTTCATTGCAGAAACCTCGGAAACGGATTCCTAACGAAAAGTCTCTTTTAAGAAAGCGAGACGCTTTCAAAGACTTTGTGGAGTTCATGCAAGCCATATATCCAGAAGTGGAAGATCTCGCTTCAGTGCAGCCAAGACATGCTGAAGCATACATCGCACGAGTCAGAACATCAGGAAGATTCAACCCTGTCATAACCTATGTCCGAGGAGGTCAGACACTTACCAGACCTTCCAATACATCTATCTCAAACAAGACAATCAATGACATTCAGACAATATGCCAGGAGGTCTTTGATTTGTTGGCTCGTGATGCTGGGATCTTCGACAATCCCTTTAACATGAAGAAGCTTGAGAAAGATGCCACTGAAAGAGAAGCTTTCTCCGAACAGGAAATATGTCTGATCCGTGACAATCTGGATTCTTTTACCAGACCTCTATTTACTCTTGCCATGATGACAGCTTTAAGAGAGGGTGATATCTGCACTCTGAAGTGGGAGAATATTGACTTTCAGGAGATGGTTATCAGGAAGAAGATGAATAAGACAAGGCATATTGTGGAAATCCCTATTGCTAACGATCTCTGCTCTTATCTCAGGAGTCTTCAGGAAGGGAACAACTCTGAATATGTTCTGCCAGTTCATGCCAAAATGTATTTGGAGAATCCTTCAGGTGTATCATACAGAGTGAAGAACTTCCTTGAGAGGATCGGGATTCAGACAACTCGCAAACCAGAAGGTCGTTCAAGAGCAATTTCAGTGAAAGATCTTCACAGTTGCAGACACACCTTTTGTTATTATGCTGGCATCAGAGGGATTCCTCTTGCAGTGGTTCAGTCTATTGTCGGACACATGTCTCCTGAAATGACAAAGCACTACTCTGCGCATGCTACTTTGGAGGAGAAGAGGAAGAACATCGGCTTAATGTCAGACTTCATGGAGGGGTCTGCCATGTTATCAGCAACAGATCCTGAACGAGCAGAGTTGCACAGACTTGCAGATACTTTACCGTTGGAGCAAATCAAGAAGTTACTGATCATGCTTCATGCTGGATAACAGAAAACTCAGAGAGAAAAAACTCTTTGTGGGGACCATGGGGAGGTTGTTCTATTACCCTACAGGAAACCTATTTTATACACTTTATTCTATACAATTTTAGGTTTCCTATAGAGGGTATGTAAAGTACTCCCCATGGTCCCCACAGTTGTTTTGATCTATATTCCAGATATCGTGAAATAAGGAAAGCTTTATTTTTTAATGTTAATGCTGAAGTTCCTGAAATGCTGCAAGTCCTTTTACTGTCAGAAGATACTTCTGTTTGGGATGACGTGGACTGTCGGGATAGAGCAAACGCACAAAGCCATCTTTGATTGCCGGATTGAGGTAGTTATTGAGAAAATTTTCTCTGTCTGCCAAAGAGAGTAACTGCATCATCTCCTTTACAGAGAGCTGGTTATTGCCAACAGCTTCTATGACCTTGCAGACAGAAATATTATCCGGGATTAACTTGTCGGGTACTTGTCGGGTACTTGTCGGGTCGGCTTGCGGGATGAACTCTTCAGGGGCAGAAATAATCAGATAACGATTCTTCAGTTCGTTGTTTTCACCCAGCAGGAGGTTGCGGAAGAACTTCTCCAAATGTTCAAATTCAGGTTGAAATACAGAAATATTACTCCTTCTTCATATTGAATGTAAAAGTAGTTTGCTTTTCAAAAAAAGACAAATCAATTATTTTTGAAAAACCTGATAAATCACCAATCTCAAACTCGTAGGGGCGAGAAGTAGGACTCTCATCTATGAGTTGAGCTTTTTCCGAATTTCCAAGCAATAATCGCCATTCGTTTTGATATGCCCATTTTGGATCTTTACGAAAATATGCTCGCCATGAAGCATCTTCAAAAGATTCATCAGGTTGAATTTCTCTATATTCGATCTTTCCCCAAGCATAACCCAATTGACTTTTATTGATGTAGTGCCTAATTTTGTTTAGGAATGCGTCTGCCAATAAAATCAAGACACCTGGATCTTTTCGATTTTCAGAAAGATTTTTGAGGTAGTCTTTTGGTAGTTCTACCACATATTTTTCGTCCATTTTATGGCATTTTATTTTGAGATGATACAAACATAGAATAGGGTAATACCCATCAGTATAAAATTTAATAGGTCCGCAAATTTGAGGCGTGATGCTTATACCTTTATCATCAGTAATTGTTATTGTTACTTTTTTGTCTGTTATAATCCTTTTTAATCCTTCATTTTTATCTCCAACGCCTGGAACGTTTCCTGTATATTCTCGAAACGATCTCGCCGGCTTCATATACATATGTCCCTTCTGAAAAGAAGTTAGATATTCTTTTTCATCAATACGGAGAAAAAAATTGAAATATTCTTTTTCCATTATTTACCCTTATGACTTTATGAGGTTGTAAAATGATATAAAGATTTTGGTGCGAAAATATATCATTATACCCAGTATAATAGTCTCTGTTCTCATTTTTACAAATCCAATTTTGATATATTTTAACCTTACACCTGCAACAGATCTTGATAAAAGTCCCTAAGATTGCTGCGTCTCAATAAAAAAAACGAAAAATATATTTTTATGGGGCTTGACAATATGAAAAAGATATGTTATATTGTGAAAAAGATACGAAAAAAATACGAAAAAGATACAGAATATGAAAGGATGATGGCTTTATGTCAATGTCGTTCAGTCTTCCGAAATATATGAAGGTTCGGAATTCTATTCAGGAAAGTATTCAAAATGAGACACTCCCCTCCAAAAGCAGGCTTGCTTCTATTGCGAAAATGTCTGTGCATTTCGGGGTCAGTCCGTCAGTAATTCAAAGAGCTTTGAATGAACTTGTTAATGATGGCTTTGTGGAATGTCGTGGTGCCAGCGGATATTATGTCTCAAATAAGAAAATAAACAGAAAGCCTGTAGAAGAAAATGCCGCAGATAAACAGAAAAATTCTGATAACTGTACAGTTCCAGTTTATTTTGCATGTGCTCACCATTCTGATTTGGTTTGGCGTAAAACCTATGAAGAGGCTGATGAGACTAGAAGAGATCAAACAGAACGGCTGATCGAAATTGCAGAAGAAAATCCGGAATTTCATTTTTATTTTGAACAGGCAGAAATCCCCGTTCGCTTGCCGGAATTCAAAGACAGATTGAATAAGCTCCTTGAAAACGGACAAGCTGAAATGATCGGAGGAACGGCCATCCCAGACTTGAACATGATTTCCGGAGAAACATTCTTGAGGATCCTGCTTCAGGGGAAAGATGATTATAAAAAAATATTTGGAATCGTTCCGGACATAGCATGCTTGAGCGATGCATTTGGAATGCCGATCCAAGTACCACAGGTTTTGTCTCTCTGCGGATACCGCTATCTTGTTCCGGGAAGAATGCCAAATCCGCCTGCTTCACTTGACATTCAGAAACCGTTTTACTGGGATGGAGCAAACAAAACCTCGATTTTAGTTTCAGAGCCTGTCTATTTGAATGACATTGCATATACAACGAATGTACCTGTCATGTACGATAAGGAAACATATACCCGCCAGAAATTAGAGAGGCTAGTGTCTGACTCTGAAAACAGATTTGCAGTCTTTTACAAGGAAGAAGGGCTTTTTGACGAAAGCATCTGCCAAATCGTTGATCAGGTCAATCGTTCAGGTATGCGTGAGATCCGCTTCGGTTCTCTTCAAGAATATTTTGAAATGCATTCCAGTGGAGAACATCCCCGGTACATAGGGGAGTTTAACCCTATATTTACAGGATGTTACTCTACACGGATCAAAAACAAGCAGATGATCCGTAAAGCTGAAATTATGATGCGCCGAGCTGAAACGCTTGCAGCCGCAGAGGGAAAAACTCTTGACATATCAGAACTGCAAAAAGAGTTGTTCCGTGTGGCTTTCCACGACAGTCTTTGCGGATGTTGCACTGATGATGCTCAGGAAGGGATTCAGAAAAAGTTTTCAAATATTCTTTCGGGTCTGGAAAAACTTTGTGTTCCGCCGAAAAAAAAGAGAAAAACATTTTTTATAGCAAATACTTCTTCTGTACAGGGAAATCAATTGGTTTGTTCCGAATCTGCTCCGAAAGGGATTCCTGCTCAACAGATTGATGGAAATTATTATTACTTTGCAGATATGCCCGCTGTCGGTGGAAAAAACTTTCAGGAAGGAACTCCGAATGGCAGCGTAAAGGATGTGAAGGAGAAGAAAATCAAGACAGCTTTCTTTACTGTCGATTTTAGTGAAAAATATCCGAAGTTTACCTGTCCTGATAATGTGTTCGGAGATACATTCTCAGCTGTCACAATTCGTCCTGATTTCGGATCTATGTGGACGGAACGGTACAAGGAAGCTGTTTTTGACGAAAAATATTCTTGTGAAGAACCCTATACGATTACGGATGGCCCTGTCTTTTATCAGGCATCGACTTCCGGAAAAATCGTACCGGAGACGGTTCAGATCGGTCATACAAATAAGCCTTGGAATGGATTCAAATCTCTCTCCTGGAAGAAAGATTTTTACTTTCCTAAAAGCCAGGATTACTTCTTCCTGAAACTGACTTTGAATTTTACAGGATGCAATACAAAGATTTTGGTGAACTTCCCGCATCAGCTTGATCCATTTACATTGGAAAGAACAGATTCTGTTCCCTTCGGTTCTCTCTCAAGAAAACCCTACTTTGAAACCGAGAGTAGATACGAAAGTACAATGTGTTCCATGGATTCTTCCACTTATCTTTATGCCGGTGGAGATTGGCCTATCTTGGATTGGACTGATTTCTCTGACAGACGGACCGGATTGGCAATCGCCAATAACGGAATCCCCGGCTGCTGGGCTTCCGGAAGCAAAATCACATTTTCTTTGTGCCGGAGCGGAACTGCTGTGGAAGATGGGGCTATGGAAGCCGGTCCCGGAGGATATGACAATGGAGTCCATGAATATTGGTTTGCATTCCGTGTTCATAAACCCGGAGAATTGTGGAAAGCAGCGGAACTGGGAAATATCCTGAACCGGATGCCTTCCGAAAGCAGACCTTTACCGGAAGGTGAATGGCTTTCCTGGGATAGAAAAAACATTGAATTGTCTTCTGCCGAGAAAAAAGGCAATTCATTGATTTTAAGATTTTATGAATTTTATGGGAAACGATCGGATGTAACGCTTTCCGGTGCTTGGATCGATGATGCTGATATCGTAGAAATTATGCCGACAGGAGATAAGATCTGCGATGTTCAGAAAAACAAAATAACATTTGCTCCGTTTGAAATCAAAACATTGATGGTTACTCCGAAAATAAAGAAAAAATAAAATAGGTCAATATAAAAAGACAAAATAAACACAGGAGGTCGTATGACGAAAGTCTTATCGCAAAAAGTAAAACTCATCACACAATGTGGGCAGCAGATGCAAAAATGTATTGTTCTGCTGGTCGGGCTGCTTCCGTTTCTTCTGGCTGGAGCCCAGGAAAAGTTTTTTGCGCCATTCGGTATTACCAATTTTGAAGATGGAAAAACTACCGGATGGGCTTTCTACGACCATGGTCAGAAGTCTTTTGTTTCTACAAAAGTTTTTTCGGATGGAGCTTTTGAAGGAAAGTACAGTTTTCAGATCGAAGTCAAAAATAAACCGAAAGTATATGTTGCATTTGTCAAATCTGTTCAATTGGCTTCAGGACAGAAAGTTCCGCCAGCAATCAAGCTGGCATATCGCGGAACTGCTCCTGTCCAGGTCCTTTTGAGAGGTCATACTCCCAAAAAGACACTTTATCAGTCTCATATGATCCCTGCAACAAAAGAATGGCAGGAAGTCATGCTTCCGATAGAGTTTTCTGAAAAAATTGCTTCTTTGGGAATTGAACTTCGGGCAAATGAGCAGGGAACCTATCAATTCGACAATATCCGTCTGCTGGAAGATTATGAAAAAAACAAAACCGTTTTGATCATTGTTCCCCTTGAAGGTAAGGGAAATCCGGAAGTGTTTCATCCTCTCACGGCAGCTCTTACATTACCCGGACCTGTACTGACAAAGGCTCTCAATGATGCCGGTTATCAAATTGTACCTGTTTGCTATACTCCTCAAGTGAATGCTGCTTTTTTGCGTAAATTCAACATTGTTATGATGGGGGCTGACGATTGCGGTCAATCCGCATTTCCGAAGGCTCAACTGCAGAAACTCTCAGCTCTTCTGAAAGATTATGTTGAAGAAGGCGGCGGTCTTTTTGTTACCAGAACAGGCGGTTGGTGCTATGGAAAAGATATCGAAATTTTGAATGAAATTATCAAGCCCTATGGTGCTAAAATTCTGGATGAACAGGTCACTGACCCTGCCAATCATTTCCGAACCCAGAAAGGTGTCGGTGTTCATTTCTACTGGACCGGAGACATTTCTCAAACACATCCTGTCACAAAGGATGTGAAAGGAATTTTTTACCCGGATCATTTTTATGAAGCATTGAACGGAAAAGGCTATGGTGACTTCACAAGCCCCGTTAAAACATCTTCTGATTGGAAAGTTTTGATCAATTCCATGAAAACCTCTAAAACGGTATGGATCAAGAAATCCGCAACCCCTCCTCCTCCGACACCAGGAAGTTACGCAGGAACAGCTCCGCTTTTGGCTGTCAGAGAGTTCGGCAAAGGACGCGTTGCTGTATTTCCGGTTGCAACCACTATTTACTGGCAGGATGGAGAACATGTGTTCTGGGAACACGGACAAACTGCTAATGGTGAAGTAAATGGAAAGCCCGGAAACTCCAGAAAACTCGTTTTGAACATGTTTAACTGGCTTTCTGAACCTTCCAATGGAATATTCGGTGGATATATTCCGAAAATCAAAGCAAAAGCTGAAGCTGATATCGGATTTAGCGAACTAAATTGGGATGATGTTAAAATAAAAGAAAAACATCTCCCTTATCATTATGTTGGTTTGATTGGAGCACAGAGTAATCTTTCTGTGGGAAAAGCTTCTCCAGAATCTTTGATCGCAGCAGCAAAAAAAGCTGGATATAACTACATCGCTTTTACGGAAGATCTGGCAAAAATTGATGCAAAGAAGTTCCAGAAGCTGAAGGAAATCTGTAGAAACAGCAGTAATGATAAATTTATGGCATATCCCGGATTCTGCTATCGTGATGAATCCGGAAATCAGTGGACCGTTTTTTCTGATCGCGTAACCTATCCGCCGACAGAATGGTTCAGCAAAAAATATCCCGGCCGCCTTGCCAAAAACAATAGCAGTACCCGTTCCTGGGGATGGCCTCCGGTTATTATGACAGAAGTTGGAAAGAACCCTGAAAAACCGATTTTTCAGGGTAACTTCAACACCTTTGCCGCAATTACTTACAGACATGGCAAAATGACAGATGATTCCAGAAAAGTTCTGGAACAGATGCTCAAAAATGCCTATCTTTGTTCTCCTGCAGTTGTTCACTTTGTTCATACCGAAGCTGAAATCGCAGCAGCAAGAAAAGTCGGATGGCAAAATTATGTCCGGTGGATCAACAACAATGTTGTGGCTGGTTTGACTGGTACAAGCTATGTCAATCTCAATGGCTCCATGCTTTTCATGCGTCCCGGATTCATTTCTGAAGGGCCGATCGTGGAAGACTTCTATATTGTAAACTTTGGAAAGTCTGACCTGACCGTTCCGAGCAATGACCGCTGGAGAATGCATATCAGAGTAAGTGCCGCAAACGGATTGAAAGAAATCAAAGTCATTGATGCAGGGCGGAAAGTGTTCCGCAGATTCCTTCCGAATGGCAAAAAAGTTTTTGATACGACAATCGATGGCTTCCACAGCAGTCAACAGCATTTCTTTATGGAAATCACTGATATGAAAGGGAAGTCCGCTCTGAGCTGGGACATTGGCACAATTACTCAGGAAAACTCTTATGAACGTTGTGCAGATAATCAGAACACCATGCCTCGCGGAAAATGGTGGGGAGCTCCCAAACAACTTCAGAATATCCGTGGATATGAAAACTACATGGCTGTCCGGAACTTCATTCGGACCGGAACACCCGTGATTCATGGCCTCGGCAAGAAGTTCCTGCATGCAGTGGAATATACCAATGGAAAAGCATCCCGTTTCGGTACTATTTTTGACTATCGCTACAATGATATCTATCCGGATACCACTTTTGGAAATGATGATGCTACAGATTTGTCATTTCTTGCAGTTCCCAATGAGCTTTATAAAGCCCAGGTTATTTATAAAATGTTTACATGCAGACAGGATAGTTCTCTGATCTATCTCGTGGAAGGAAAACTTGAGGTTCTCAAAGATTTCTCCATATCAGAATTCCTGATCTTTGATACCACCGGACGGCTTAATGCAGGAAATCTGACGTACACGGCCCCAGATGGATCGATAGTCAGGAACAATAAATTATCTTCCACAGTACTCGGAAAACTTCCGGTCAATGGGGTTGTTGGGATCTGGCCATGTACTTATAACGGTTCCGTCGGATTCATTCCTTTGACGGATGGAATTCATTTCCGTGCATGGAAAACCTCTCCCTGGGGCATGCTGAAAGGTTATTACAAACCGGAAAAGAAACAGTATAAAAAAGGTGAAACGATCAGCTATTCCTACATCACAGTTTTCAGTGCGCTCAATCCTGAAAATAGTGATAAATTCCTTTTGGATGTTCAGAATGCTTTTGGTTTGGGAGGGAAACCTGTTCCCTATAAAATGGTTCCCAGCCACGGTAAAGTGACTGGAACGGGAATGATCCTGAAACTGGATGCAAAAGATTATGCATTCAACGGAAGTATTGCAAAGGTTGATTTGCCTCTTGATCTTCCTGTTGAAATTAGCGGATTGAATCCGAATTGGGACGCCGGAATCATTTACAAGGGGAAAAATACTCTCCAGATCCCAGTTTACATTGTTGACAAATATCAGCAGCGGTACATTGAACAGACCAAAAGAATCGCAGAGAATACACTTTATCACATTCCTGTTGATGAAAAAGGTGTTTCCATGCTGCAGATTGATACGCAACTCGGAGATCATCAAATCTTTATTGGAAACCTGTTGACCGCAGACAATCCGGATTTGTGTCTGGTTCTGACAGATTATACACCCAATAAAAAAGGATTTACGGTACATAATCCCACTGATAAAGAGATTACTGCAACCATCAGACCTGGAAAAGGGATGGATTTACTTGGGGCTTTTTCCAAAAAGATCACTGTAAAACCTGGTTCATCTTTGTATGTTAAAATAAAATAAACAACCAACAGGAGATTTAGTATGAAAAACGAAAAAAAATCATGTTTCACCCTAATCGAATTGCTTGTTGTAATTGCAATTATCGCTATTCTCGCCGGAATGCTGCTACCCGCGCTGAACAATGCAAGAGAAAAGGGCAGAAGTTCAAATTGTATCAGCAATCAGAAACAGATTGGTACAATGTTCCAGTTTTATGCAAATGACTATGATGATTTTCTCGTCGCTCATTATTTTGTCCGAGAAGGAGAATCATTCCCTAACCGTGTTTGGTATCAGACTTTCTGCGACTTGAAATATGTCGGGGTTTCTAATTATACCGACTGTACTTCCAGAGAAAAGTTCGGTAAAACACCGTTCCATTGTCCCAGTGACTCACGTGCCGCAAAATATGGACCGTCTGTCAGTTACGGAATCAACATTATCATTTCTTCTTATCATAGCATCAACACAAATGTTTATCGCCATTTCAAGACGACAAAAATCAAGAATCCCAGCCAGACAATGATTACTCAGGATGTCGGATCTGATGCAGAAACAGCACGCAATGTTGATATTTATTATTCCACTCCCTACGAAAATTGTACATTATTCCGTCACAATGGTTCTCTCAATGCTCTTTCGGTGAGTGGAAATGTATTCAGCGGAAATAAATATCAAATCCCTTACTATGGTACAGACAGTATCTGGTCGACTCCTGCTCAAACCAACTATTTCCACGCATCCAATTACTGGTGATAAGACTTGAAAGGTTTCTTACGATGATAAAGATAGGCTGTTATGAAAAGAAATTAACGATTCCCCTGTTCAGTGAATTATGCGGATTCGGAATGTTCGCATCCCGCCGCAATACCGGTCCCTGCGGTGATTTATATTGCCGGGCTGTTTCATTGAATGATGGCGAAAAACGTGCATTGATTATTTCTACAGATACTTGTACTATGGATGATTCTTATGCACGAGAAATGAGAGCAAAACTTGCTTCCATGTACTCCATTCATCCGGATTATATTACTTTTACAGCAACCCATACCCATAGTGCCCCGGCATTGCAGAACGGTGGCTTCATGGGATATGGAATTGCTGATGCCGGATTCCAGGAATATTGGAAACAATCTGTGATGGAAGTCGCAGACATTGCGCTGCACAGTGAAGAAGAAATCGAATATGCTGAAACCGGAAAAGCCCCCGTCTCAATGAAGCTCGGCGTAAACCGGGTCAATCTGGAAACAGATCATACAGATGAAACGATCCGTTGGGTAAAATTTGTGAAACCGGATGGAAAATGTAAAATTCTGTTACACAGTCATGGTCTTCACGGAATTACCATGAATGGACATTACCGGTTCTTTTCCTCTTCAGATTGGAGCGGGGCTGCTGACCAGATGATCAAAGATGAGCAGTTGGCAGAAATGCCGTTATTCTTCCTTGGTCCCTGCGGCGACATCAACGCAAAATACAGCCACATGGTTATCCCGGATAAAGGCGATCCGAGAGAATACTCTGCCCGTTTCTATATCAGTGATTTGAAAAAGAGTCTTGCTTCCGGTGGCGAAAAAATCACTGATTTGATACTCAATGCCTTCATGGACACTTATAGACTCCCTGAAGTGAAACAGAGTGTGGAGGAGATTGCTGCTGATGCAGAAAGACTTCGTTCAATCAACTCGTATGAAGCAGAACGAGCGCACTGTCTTGAAGATATGATCATACGTATTAATCGAGGTGATAATCTTACTTCTTTGCACGATTTCCAGGTATTGAAGATCGGATCGATTTCATTTCTCTTCATTCCGGGTGAATTTTTCATTGATGACGGTTGTGACTTGATGGAAAGATCACTTTCAGAACACGCATTTGCTGTAACTGTTGCAAATGGAAACGGAGGATATTATCCCTCGGAAGAAACGATGAAACGTTATCCAACTATTGACAGCAAGGGGGAACATGGATTCGGATATTATGAAGTTTATGGATATCCTACCCAGTATCACTTCAAGTATGCTGACAATATCGCTGAATTTGTCAAAACAACACTTTTGAATATTGAAAAAAACTTAACTGAAAGAAAGTAAGAACATGTCAGAAACATTAGCAATCAATGGTGGTAAACCCGTTTTTCATGAAGGTGAACTTGATCAGCTGGTTCCATCTTGGCCGATTCGTTTTCCTGAAACGGAACAAAAACTCATTGATCTTTATAGAGATCCGAATTGGAATAAGAATTATGAAAAAAAACTGATGACCGATTTTGCCGCATTTCAGGATGCGAAATATTCCATTTGGATGTGCAACGGGACTACAACTCTTGAGTGTGCATTGATCGCTCTCGGAATCGGTCCCGGAGATGAAGTCATTGTTCCGGGTGTCACATGGATTGCAACGGCTCAGGCTCCCATTTATGTTGGTGCGACCCCCGTTATCGTTGATATTGATCCCGATACTCTTTGCATCGATCCTGTCAAGATTGAAGAAGCAATCACACCCAGGACGAAAGCTATTATTCCGGTTCATCTTTATTCTTCTGTTTGCGATATGGACAAGATCAATGCCATCGCGAAAAAATATAACCTTGCGGTTGTTGAAGACTGTGCTCATGCTCATGGAGCAAAACAGCATGGTATCGGAGTTGGAGCTCTTGGCGATGTCGGAAGCTTTTCCTTTCAGCTTTCCAAACTTATGACTGCAGTAGAAGGCGGATGTTGTACAACAAACAGTGAAGATCTTGCTGATAAGATCTGCCGTGCTTCTCACATCGGTAATTCATATATCCATCCCAAAGTTCCCCTGCAACAGGGACTCATGTGTCACCAATATCGGATGACCGAGTTTCAGGCATTGATTATTTCTGATCAGCTTGCTCACCAGGCAGAACTTCGTGATCGCAGAGAAAGAAGTGCACAAATCGTGAACCGTATCATCAAAGACATTCCCAGTGTGAAGATGCAGGCAAGCTCCTATGCAGATGATACTAGAGCATACTACTTTGTCACCTTCCTTCTCCAAAAAGATTTTGTGAAAGATGGCATTTCCAGAGCTGATATCTATGCTGCAATTCGTGCAGAAGGTCTTCTGATTCATGAAGGATGGGGATGTCCGCTTTATAAGAGTCCCGTCTGGAATCTTCCTGAAAGTATGTATGTTAAAAAAGATACGGAAGTTTCGGAAGATGTAATGTATAACAGACTTATGTGTTGTAGTAACACAACATTCCTTGGTGATGATTCTGTTGCAGAACGCGTTGGAGAATGTATTGCAAAAGTCATGAAAGCATATACAAAATGATTGTAATTATTAAAGCTTTCTGAAATATGCAATCATAAAATTCGATTGATTATACTTAAAAAGGATGGGCACTATTTCTTGAAGTGCTCATCCTTTTTTATTTGAATTATTAAATAAGATTTTTTACCAATATTTTATTGAAAAAGTTATTATTGAATAGCTCGAAAAAGCAAGCAACTCAATATTGGACAGCAACAGATAATTTATGGGGACTATGGGGACCTCATTCTATTACCCTATAGGAAACCTACTTTATACACTCTTTATATTCTTAAAATTAGGTTTCCTATATGGGGTATGTAAAGTACTCCCCATGGTCCCCACGATAGGGATATTCTGTTATATTGGAGTCTTGGCTTGTCCTATAAAATGAATACAGCCAGCTTGTTATAGCTTATGGGGAATCCTGAAAGAAATGCTACTCTGAACAGAACATAGAAATGGCGACAGAAAGCGTGAAATCAGCGTTGGTGTTATATCATGGAGCGCAGCGTTCTATATTCCTGTTGCCTTCTTCTTTATACCCCTCATTACAAAATTTCCAAAAACTTACAGCACTTCTGCTGTAAACATTCACAAACAGCCAGACTTCTGTCATTCTCTCCTCTCACTCTCTATCATGTTACCCACCTTGATACTCCTGTTTTCTACCGCTTTTTGTGTGTAAATAGCTAAATTTCAGTCCTTTTTATGGCATAATCTGTTGGTAAGCAATTAAGCTTTACCTAAACCACAGAAAGGACAAAAAATGAAAAACAACTCTCAAACCGGCTCTCCTCAAGAGAGTAAAACACAACACAAAGGCTGGAAGTTCTTCTTCCTGATCTTGGCTGTTGTTCTCGCCGCAGTTGGATGGTTCCAACTTGACTCCAAACCAAAAATCCTCAAGCAGCAAGAACGACGACGCTTGGAAGAGCTTGACAGGAAAGCAGATCCCTATTTCAATCAGGCTAGAAAGGAAGTTCCAAAGATTGCTAAAACACTGAGCTCTAAAAAGGCTATGATGAAGCTCTGCTGGTTGATCGCCAAAGATAAAGCCACTGGCAAGCATCAGGCAGAAGAGTATTTGGCAAAGCACATCAAGCCCATCGTCAGCAACTGCGAACAGGCTGCTTCCGTTTATGGAGTCAGACTCAATAGCAAGGAGTTTGCAAAGGTCATGAAAGAGACAGGCTCTGACTACTTGAAAGCCTCTGTATATCCTCTGGGGAGCTTGGGGATTGAGGCTGTCATGATACGCTCTACTCTGGCTTCTGTTTCCAGAATTTGCGGTAGTGTCATTGCAAGAATGTCAACGTGTGCTGTCGGTGGAAGTGCAGCAGCTGTCGCAGATGGACCATTGCCAATCGGAGATATCTTTGCTGTGGTTCTTACTGTCGGTGGGACTGCTTGGAGTATTTACGATCTGCATCAACTCTCAAAACAGCTTCCAAAGGACTTGGAGAACACACTGCTGAACTCCATTGATAACTGCCGCTATGCTTGCAGGGAGGTGTACATGAAATGAAGAAACAGCTCTTACTTCTCCTTGTTGCACTCGTTTTCTGCTGTGAAGCTCGACCTCCCAGAAGAATCACTCCCAGACCCAAACCCAGAAAACCATTCAAGGAATATGTCCAGAAAGTCAACTGGAAACACATTGCTGCCGGTGGTGCTGCAGCTGGTACTGTTGTAGCAGCCTACAAGATCAGCGATGGCGTACAGGAAGGCATGGAAAGAGCTGCAAGGGAAGATCCTGAAACATTTCTGGATAACTTCTCGTCGTTCTTTTCACCAGTGAAGTTCCTCTTCTATGGACTCGCTGCAATTCTTCTTGCATGGGTCTCTATCCCTATTATCAAAAAATACAAACGAAAGGACAAAAATGAAAGTAACGATCAACAAAAATGAAATCGTAAGTGCCTTAACAGCACTCGGCAAAAATATCTGCAGGACTTCTCCTGTAACTCTTTACAAGTCACTCCGTATTAACACTTTTGATGGAGAAATCAAACTTGCAACATGCAAGGGAGATGAGGAAGTAACCTTTACTACCGGTGTAGAGACAGTTGGTACGATCAATGCAGTCGTGCTGTTTGATGAATTCAGAGAAGCTTTGAAATCCTGTCGTGCTAAAACAGTGGAAATTGCGTGGGAAAACAGGATGCTCAAAGTTGGAGAGTGCTATTTGGAGATTCAGAATGAAAGCGAATGGCCTGTTATCGAAATGAACGATTCTGCAACCAGTTGCGAACTGCCTGAAAATGTTGTGGCAATGTTTACAGATGCAGCTCCTATCGTTAATAACAGGGAGCCGAGACGCATTCTGCATGGGATCAATATCAGTCGAAGTGGCTTGACTGTTACTAACGGTCGGGAACTTCTGAACTTTCCACTTGATCTTGATTTTGAATCTACGACGGTGTTGTTACCGCTTGCTTTGATTCAGTCAAAAGCAACAGACTCTGGCAGAATTTACCGTTGGATTAATAACGGTAGCGTTTATTTCAGAATTGATGTTGGAAAGTGGTCTTGGAGAGGGAAAGCCTTAACAGGAGATTTCCTCAACTGGAAGCAGATTATGCCACAAAAATCAGTTCTGACACATGAGTTTCGTTTGACAGAGGAACACGTTCAGAGAGCATTGACTTTTCTGAAATCTCTTCCTGAACTTCCCCCTCATAACGCTGTGGAAGTATCGCAGTACGATGGGAAACTGAAATTCGTTCAGGAGGAGCAGACATTATCCCTTGCAGCAGAATTCACAGGAGATTGGAGCTCTTACAGTTTCAGTATCAATCGTGACATGCTGCAGAGGATTTTTCAGCTGGGGCATACGATCGTAAAGACCAGCGATCATCATGTACCGATTCAGGCAGAAGGTGGTCGTGGAATATACATTACCATGCCGCTCTATCAGCGTAAACCAACGGTAACTCAAACAGTTAAAGAACCAGAAACCAAAGAAAATACAACCACGGAGGAACCCAAAATGGAAATGAACCATGGAATGAAAATTGTGTCTGCCCCTGTGCAGACTCCCGCCCAGAATCAGGAACCTGAAACAAGTCCTTTGGATGAGCTCAGCATCAGCATTGAGGCGTTCAAGCTGAAGATCAAAACGATTGCAGATGAAGCTTCTCAGCTGGCTCGGAAAGTCAAGGAAGCCCAGATTGTCCAGAAACAGAAAGAACGTGAATTTGTTCAAGCGAAACGGGCAATCGAACGAATCAGAATGGCAATTTAAGCATTACTGCCAAGCAATCTGCGGTTTCAGCTTACGCTTTGCACAATCCGTCAAATAGGAATTGATAAGCGTCTGATACGGCAGGTTTGCTTCTTCTGATAAAGTCTTGAAGTAATCCACAGTAGCCGCATCAAGCCGGATCGTAACGGGTGTTTTCGCCGGTTTGCGGACATACGGATTCTTCACTGCTTTGCTGAAATCGTACTCTTTACGCATAGTCATTTCCTCCCGTTGTAAGTTGCAGTTTCGTTCTTTGTAGCTTTTCTGGCGGAGATTATGCGGATTTGCTCATCGTTTTCACGGTAGCAATGGCACACAACCAGCACCCGGACAGCAGCACTCATACCAAGCATGATGAACCGATCTTCCTCTTCGGAATGATCCGGATCAAAGATGCACAGCGCATCGTAATCATCAAACACCGTTGATGCCTCCTGAAAGCTGACACCATGTTTTTGCAGATTGATTGCTGCTTTATTTTCATCCCATACAAATTCCATTTGACAATCCTGCATGTTTTGTTGTTCATTGTAAATATAGCATACATACAGTATATGTCAAGGAGAAAAATCAAGAAAGGAGCGAAAAAATGCTCAAACTCAACGCATCTTACAGCAAAAAAGTCCCTGCAGGGGGCGAATACTCTTCACAGTCCTACCACGCCAGTATCGAAGTAGAACTCCCTGATGGTTTGAATCAGGAACAGCTTCAAAACAGGATCCATGAAACCTTTGCACTGGTTCGTGAAAGTGTCGAAGCAGAACTCCATGGAAGACCTGCCAGACAGCTTCCTGAGCCTGCTGCACAGCCTGTGACAAGCAACCAGACGGTCAGCCAGCCTGTCAGTCGTCCTGCAAACAATCACTCCCAGAAAGATGTTGCAGCAAGCCCTAAGCAGATCAAGTATCTGCTTGACTTGGGTCGCAATCTTGGCTGGACACCTCAGCAGATCGCCGCAAAGTGTAACGTGGCAGATGTACACAATCTGAC
The DNA here is from genome assembly GCA_015061845.1 of Lentisphaerota bacterium. Classification (GTDB taxonomy): domain Bacteria; phylum Verrucomicrobiota; class Lentisphaeria; order Victivallales; family UBA1829; genus SIG79. The sequence continues at coordinate 23,155 of SUVT01000011.1, read as the reverse complement.
CAGACGCCAGTGCTCTGATCTTATCAACGAATGGAAGGCGGTGGCATAATGGAACGCAACATATTGGAACTCAAGAAGAATCCGCACTGGTCTTATTCTGCTTTTCAGTGCTATCTGCAGTGTCCCATGAAGTATTATCTGCGGTACATTGAACATGCTGAACCTGAACACACTTGTTCTGCTCTTCCCTTTGGCAGGGCGTTCCATGCGGTTCTCTCTGAGAGGGCACGCAAGGGTACAGCGTTCTCCATTGACGATGCAAAGGATGATTTCTTTGTATATTTCAAGGGTGAAACAGAAGTTTGCCAGAATCTCACCTATAAACAGGGAGAGGACTTTGAAAGCTGTCTTGTGAAAGGACAGGACATGCTGGAAGTCGCTCTGGAAAACTGGCAGGACGACTATGTGGATGTTTCTGTTGCTGAAGCCTTTTCAGTGGAAGTACCGGGCTTGTCAAAGCCTCTGATTGGCGAGTTCGATCTCATTGTCAGAAACGATGCTGAAGAGACTGTCTGCGATTGGAAAACCAGCTCAAGCAAGTGGCAGACCGGAAAAGCAGACTGGGATCTTCAGGCTACTACCTTCTGCTATGCATATCAGCAGCTTTATGGAAAGATCCCACTGTTCAGGTTCGATGTGTTCACGAAAGCGAAACAGCCCACAGCAAGCAGTTATTATACAGTCAGAACTGAAGACGATCTTCAGAAGTTCATCTTTCTGGCAAAACAGATTGAGAAGTCCATCCAGTCAGGCTTGTTCTATCCCAACGAGAATTGCATGAACTGCAGTGAATGTCCCTACAAAAAGCAGTGCAAAAATGTTTGCCAGAAAGGAGTTTGCAATGAATAATCTCTGTATGGGTGGTGGCGGACAGTTTGTCAGCCGTGATGAAGTTGCTTTGATTCAGACACCTCAATCCACAGCCAGTTGGAAGCCTGTTCCACATATTGATGTGATCAACTCTGTTACCAAAGTGATCGAAGCTCACAAATGGCAGATCACGAAAGAGCAGTATGGTCTTGCAAGAGAGGGACAGAAGATGTTTGGCGTGATCGAGTTGAACAACAGCAGATCACCTGATCACAAGCGCGCGATTGGAATCAGGAACAGCCATGACAAGAGCTTTTCTGTTGGTCTGAGTGCTGGTATCTGTGTCTGCGTTTGCAGCAACCTTGCTTTTGGTGGTTCGACTGTTATCAAGAAGCGGCATACCAGTGGATTGGAACTGACAGAACTTATTGATGTTGCTATCGAAAGTATTGAAAATGAGTTTCTTATCACAGAAACTGTTGTTGAAGACTTGAAGATCCTTTATCTGAAGAACGATGATGACGCAAGATGCAGAATTGTGAGAGCTGCTGAGATGGGCGTTATCAACAGCAGCGACATTGTTCCTGTATTCAAGGAGTTCAAGAATCCGCAGCATGAAGAGTTCCTGGAACCAACAAGATACAGTCTGATGAATGCAATCACTGAGACAGTGAAGAAGTACACTCCTCAAAGATTGGATCAGACCTATCTTTCTCTGAACAGAGCCTTTGGATTGGATGGGAATCGTCCTGAACTGTGGAAGTAGCTTTCAAAGAGCTGCTTGAGTATGGAAAGTGATGGACTCCATACTGATACCAACATCCGGGGGGACATAAAATCCCCCCGTTTTTTTTAGATAGGAGTGAAGAATAACACCAAGTAAAAACAGTAAAAATGTTGAAGAGAAAAGCAAGGTTCCAATAACTGTGGGGACTATGGGGAGTACTTTACATACCCTATATAGGAAACCTAATTTTTTAGAATAAAAAAGAGTGTATAGGTTAGGTTTCCTAAGGGGTAATAGAACAACCTCCCCATGGTCCCCAAAAAGAGTTCCCCAGATAGTTGTTGAGGCTATCTGAGGAGACTCCATGATTTTTATCCTGCTATGGCATGGCTTTCCAGACTTTCGTAAAAATTCACGACATCTGGATCAATGATGATATCTTCCTTGACGATCTTCCTGTCCAGCACCAGTCCTTCCAGCGATCTGCAGCGAGAAAGAGCCGTGTAAAGCTGCCCACTGGCGAAGCAGCCATTTCCGAGAAAAAGTTTCGCACGGTCAAAGGTCTGCCCTTGGGATTTGTGGACTGTGACCGCCCACGCCAAACGTAATGGAATCTGCAAAAATGTTCCAGCAACGATCTGCTTTATTTGCATCTTCCCAGACATCCTGTCATATACCAGTTTGTACTCGTATGAGGGCCATTCATAAGCCCCAATGAGCGCAGAACGTCCATCATCAAATCTGACTGAAACATATCCGAGACCATCTTCGGTATGGCTGATTTCTTCAATGCACCCCATGTCACCATTCACGTACTCGTAGCTCCCATCAGGTAGCAGCTTGTTTGCCAAGGTCATGACACGTGCCCCTTTCTGCAAGTTGAGATTCGCTTCGGTGGGATATTCTGACTCAGGGAATGAGCCAGTTATCTTCGCCTTGAAAAGTTCTGCATCAGTGTTCAGTTTTGAACTTTGTCTGCCGTTAATTGCATCAGCTTGCTTGCGGGTTGTGCAAAGAGCGATTGCCTGGGGTGCTTTGGATGCATTGCCCTTGCTATAACAGCACATGTTGAGAGCATCGATCACATCAACAGGAGTTTCCTTTCCCGGCAACAAGATATTCTTCTCGCAGAGCCGTCCATGACGGATGTTTTTCAGAATCTGATAAAACACACGGTCTCTACTCTGACGGTGCTGCTCTTTCAGCATTGCGACTTTGAATTTTGCCTTCTCCCAAATCTCAGTTTGAAAAGCAAAATTTCCTCCGAAGGTTTCCTTCAGGTAATCCTTTTCAACATCTGTAGTCACAACAGGCGGCAACTGGAAAAAGTCTCCACAGACAATGATCTGCTTTCCACCGAAAGGACGGTTCTGTTTTCTTCCAGATGCTGCAGCACGAAGGCGGTTATCAACAGCCCATAAAATATCGGATCTGACCATGGAGATCTCGTCGATAACGATCGTGTCCACTGCCTCAAGAAGTTCCATGAAACGAGAATTCGTTATCGCTCCGATGGTCTCCTCAGTCTGCAAGCCAAGACCAAGCTTGCAGAAGCTGTGGATCGTGCGCCCTTTGATGTTGCAGGCGGCAATCCCAGTCGGAGCCAGAAAAACAGTGTTCTTGTCATTGGTTTTTTCGCAGAGTTTTTTCAGAAGAGCAGACTTCCCTGTTCCAGCTTCTCCGGTAAGAAATACATTCTTACCGGAGAGCATAAGCTCCAGGGCTTTGTTCTGTTCAGCGGTCATTTCAGGAGCTTTTGCTGAGTTAGTCATCAGGCATTTTCTCCTTCTGCTTCGTCTTCATTATTATTGAGCATGAGGGTACAATCTGCATAGGTTATACCTGCCCAGACTTCAAGGTCTCTTGGGGTGCGGATACGAGTTTCTTCAACATCAGGAAATCTGACTTTCACTGCTGCATTGAATTTCCCTCTGCCTTTGGGACTGTAACCATTGTCGGTCGCCCAAATTTTGTAAGTTGAATACAGCTTTCCTCTGGAACAGTAACTTCCTGGAATTGCAATCACATTTTCAGCAAAGAATTCTGCCTCATGATCGCAAGCAAGCCGGTGATTTTGTAAGATTGCTCGAGATGTGGGGGGTAAAGGAAATCGAGTGTGTTCCCTTAATTTTCTGGCACCTTCTACAGCCCACAAGAAAATTCCTGGTAATTCTTTCTCAAGATCTTTCTTCAGATTTGGTTTCTCATTGTCCGTGTCTCGAATACGGTTGGGGAAATGCAAGATAACCAGACGATCCCAGAGTCCGTTTGATCGATCAACAAAAGAAGGAAGCTCGTTAGTATTGAAGACACATCGGGCTATAGCAGGAGCCATTTTTGGATTTACAAATTTCGGCTCAATGGGAATCATGGCCCCATCTGTAACCATTTTGAACATTTTTTCGGCATCTGAAATATTTCGAATTTCACCGGAAACAGGAGTCTCTTCAACAAGATTCAACTTGTGTTCGGTCAGAAGATGAGTTGAATGTTTTTCTCCCAGATTCGCAAAAGGAAGACAGCAGGTTTGGCTCTCTCCGTAAAGTTTACCAAGAATATGCGTTGCAACACTCTTACCATCACCGCCTCTTCCGTATTGAAAAAAGCCAATGTTTTTATCAATTTTCCCAGATAAAATGTAGCCGAACATCATCTGTAACGCTTGACGGCTTTCTTCATCATTGAAGGATGTCCGCAAATATTCGTGCCACATTGGACATTCGGCTTCAGGTAAATAATCGTATTCTACTTGGTGGGACCCAAAATAGCTTGGAGACAAGGGGCGTAAAGTCTGTTCTTCGTCTGCGATCAGCTTGTCTATCGACAGCATCCCATTGCGGAAGCAAATAATGTCTGAAGCATCTTCTCCACTCGGCAACCAGCAAGGCATTTTGCAATCAACCAGCCCGCAGAGTCCTTTGAGGTTTAGTTTGGTGTCGTTGATTACAGACGTACTGATTCGGCCTTCTTCGTGTACAGAATTTTGCTGCAAAAAATGTGTGATATTGATATCAAGGTCATCTTCAGAGATTTCTTGCCATGTTCTACCATTATATCCCCACCATGAACTGTTCACAAAACGTAGTGCTAACTCCCCTGAATTTGTATTTTCGTTAAGGAACGCTTTCGCATAATCGGTGACTGGCAAAAACGGGCGCCCTCCTTTCTGCCCGTTTTCGGGAGAAGAGATTGCTCTGTGATCAGCCTTTGCCTTGTTTTTAAGGAAAAATTTCTCAAAATCGTTCCAGGTCTTGGGGCCAAATTCCTGCGAGACGAGGTACTGCATTTCATCGCCACGACGGAAGCCGGGTATGCGAGTGAGTCTGCTGGGATTCTTGTTTGCAGGGTCGACAGGGAAGTTTTGCTCTGCCAAATATCTATGAAGAGCCGCAACACGCTCACGATAAAGATCGAAATCGTTCCCGGCATCAATCTTCACGATAGCATGAAGGCTCTTACCGCCAGACCAGACGACTGCCTTGATCGGGAGGTTCAATTCCTTGAGCAGTTTCCACTGTTCTTCCTTGGAAAGGTCGTCAGCTTCGATAAGTGCATGACAGTACTCGGTCACATCCGCATCTCCAGGAGCCTTCCCCTTAAAATCCTTTTTCACGGGATTTAACGATACCCAGGCACCATCGGGACTCTGTGTTACGATCTCTTCGATTCTTGCAAGATTTTCTGCAGTAATCTCTGTAGATTCACGGCTTTGTATCTGACTTTGTGCTCGATCAGGGATAGTTTTCCCCTTTGCATCTGTTCTCACAGAAGAAACGAATTCATAGCACTCACCCTCTCTGAAAAGCAGATCAATGAAGGTGCCGACCTGCAGCGCCTGTTCTTCGAGGGTTGAGGGAGCCGATAACATCGCTTGCGGGGGTGGGATGAATGCATCTTTATATTTATCGGCCAGATATTTAATCGTTTTTAAGGTCACTTCTGGCTTACCTTCTGCGCAAACATCCTCCCATACACGTTTTGCATCAGAGGCATCGTATTTATTTTCTATAGATTTCTGACTCCACTGGTCAAACACGGAAAAATTCTTACCCATGTTTTTTAAGCCTGCAGCTACTTGAATCCACTCGTTGCGTGGTACATCTGCAGGTATATTCATCAACAAAGCTTCTACATTACTAGTGCAAACTTTATCGCTGATGTTGTTTTCAATGTTTAAACTTGCGGTGCTAGAAATTCTTTTATTCATAAAATAAAAATTCCCTTTCTTGATTAAATTGTCAATTTTTTTTACGATTTGGAAATCAAAACAAAAGAAATCATTCTGCAAAGAAAAAAATCTTATTTCTATCTGCATCATTCTGTATTTCCCCTCCTTTCCTTCATATGAAAATGCAGCAGCTAATATTTTTTTCTCACAAAAAACTATCTCTTTGTAAAGATCTCCGATTTTTTTTTTTGTGTGTGCGAACCTTGCTTCCCTCTTCAACATTTTTATCTATTTTTCAAACAGCACCTTCCAGAGCGACTGGAATTACTTTGATATATAGCAAAAACCTTGCCAACTTTTTTTCAGATAAGAAGGAAAAAATCAGAATGAGACATTTTGACACACTTTTGCTGTGCCAATAATTTTTGCGACACGCTTATTTTGTCTCATCTATCAGAAGTTTTAAACTCTAAACTTTTGGGTCACCATATGAGTTCTGTGGAAGTCAAGAGATATGTTTTTTTTACTGCCAATCACATGGCTCTAGGGATGCGATTGGAGGAGGCGCTCACTATAGGGGTTGAAATCAAGAGGAAGGCGAGTATAGTATCGTTGTTGGTGTGAATTTGTTGTTTTTTTGAACAAGAAAACTGGATTTTTTGTTTCCACAAAAATTCCACAATTTTTCCACAGTTGGTACTCAAAACGAAAATAAAGAGGGCAACCAAGAAAAACTCTGAAAAAAGGGCTCTTTGAGTAAAAAAAAGAAAGCTGTAAGTTCAAAACCAAAAACTTACAGCATAAATCAAGGCAAAAAAATGGTGGCAAGGACCGGGATCGAACCGGTGACACACGGATTTTCAGTCCGTTGCTCTACCAACTGAGCTACCCCGCCACTTAGGGTTAAACTTCTTTTAATGAAGTCTCGTATGTTCTCTTTTGAAAACATAACATAAATATACATCCATTTTTTGTTTTGTCAAGTGAGATTTTTATTTTTTTGTAAATATTTATGCTTTTTTTATGGTTTTTCTGCAGGATTATGGTAAAATAACTGTCGGAAAATTGACTCAAAAAACGATTTCAAGCGGTTTGTTCTGCAGATTTATCTGCTTTTAACGGACGGATCACTTTCGCAGGAATGCCTCCAATAAGACTGCCCGATGGCATGTCTTTCGTGACAACAGCTCCTGCAGCTATAATCGAATTTTCTCCAATCGTGACTCCGGGACATATGATCGCTCCGGCGCCGATCCAGGTGCCATTCCCTATCTTTACAGGTTTATGGATGTGACGCTTCTGGATAATACCGTCAACAACATTCAATGAACTGCTCAGAATTTTGGCACCGGCACTGATGGTAACATCATCGCCAAGGATGATCCCGCCCTTTCCGGCAAAATAACACTGGGGATTAATGGTCACGCCGGAACCACATTCGATGTTTCGGGGCTGACTGAAAACAACCTGTCGATTGATTTGAGGACGTTTTTTGCCGCAGCTTTTGAAAATTTTGGAATAGTAGTACCCCAGAACATGGGATTTCAATTTTTGTATTCTTGTCGATATTTTATATATGATGTAACACAACAATCTCATTTCAGCTCTCCTTCAGTTATGTTGAGGGAATATAATACCAAAAAAGATCTTTTCAAGTAATCAGGGGGGCGATAATCAAGAAAATATTATCATAGTGAACAGTAAAAGATAGAATTTTTTCTGTGCTGCAAAAATAATTTTGAATGTATAAATCACTTTTTTTCATAGATTTATCATCTTTTTTTCTGAAAAAATTTGACAAACGGCAGAAATGGGTGTAAATTATCAGACCAAGAATTATAGTAATGAGCCTTGATCCGGAAAGGATACAGAGTCTGCGAGCAGAAGATATGGCATGAACATGAGTTCAGCAGACGCACCCATAAGGTTGTATCAAACTTGGTCTGCACGGGGATTGTGCGGACAGGTTATTTCCCCTTCAAGTCTCAAGAGTAGAAACACCTTTTTATGGAGGCCATGAAGGGAAAATGAGAAGCAGTACAGAAATCAGGCTTTACAGCGGAACAGCGAACCCCGAACTTTCGGAGGCAATTGCAAAGCATCTGCACGTTGAGCTTGGCCATGCAACAATTCAACGCTTCCCTGATGGAGAAATTTTCGTTCAGTACACCGATAATCTCCGTAATGCAGACATGTATATTGTTCAGCCGACCTGCTGTCCGGCGAACGAAAACCTGATGGAACTCTTGATCATGATTGATGCTGCAAAGCGTGCATCTGCAGCCCGGATCACAGCAGTTCTTCCTTACTACGGTTATGCCCGTCAGGACAGAAAAGACCGTCCCCGCGTGCCTATTACGGCGAAGCTGGTGGCAAATCTTCTGACCAAGGCTGGTGCGAACCGTGTTCTCGCAATGGATTTGCACTGTCAGCAGATCCAGGGATTCTTTGATATCCCTGTGGATCATGTTTATGCATCTCCCATCCTTATTAAATATCTTCGTACACAGGCGCATGTCGGACCGGATTCCGTGGTTGTTTCTCCTGACTCCGGCAGTGTCAAGATGGCGCACTCTTTTGCAGACAAACTGAACTGTGGTTTTGCTGTTGTTGCAAAGCGCCGTGTGGATGCCACTACCGTAGAATCCTCTCATCTTGTCGGAGATGTCAAAGGACGTAACTGTATCATCACAGACGATATGACCTCCACAGCCGGAACGCTTTGCGGTGCTGCAGAGCTTCTGAAACGTGAAGGTGCGAAGAAAGTTTACGCTGTTGTTTCCCACTCTCTTCTGAATGAAAAGGGAATGGAAAAACTGAACAACAGTCCGATCGAAGAACTGATCACGACCAACACGGTCCCGCAGGCAGTTTCCGGTCCGAAGCTGAAAGTTCTCTGTACTGCACCGATGTTTGCGGAAGCGATCAGACGAATTCACCAGAGCGAATCCATCTCCTGTCTTTTCAGAGATGATTCCATGACAGATAATCTGCTTTAAGGTAAAGCAATTTCATAAAACGAAAGGATACATAATGGCAACAAAACATGTTCTCAATGTGACTTCCCGCGCTGCAAAAGGCAGCAACGAAGCCCGCAGAGTCAGAGCCAAGGGAATGATCCCTGCTGTTGTTTACAGCAAAACCACAACCCCGAAGAACGTTGCGGTTCTCATGTCCGAATGGGAATCTCTCCAGAAGTTTGAATTCAACCTGGTCTCCCTGATGGAAGACGGAGCTGAAACACTGGTTCTGGTGAAAGAAGTTCAGAACAACTTTATCAAAGGCAAAGCAAGCCACATTGACTTCCTTGCAGTTGATATGACCAAACCCATCACTGCAGCTGTTCCTCTGCATCGCGGCCATGCTGATCCTGTTGGATGCGGCAAAGGCGGAATGCTGGAAGAATATGTTCACGAAATCGAAGTCGAATGCCTCCCCGGTCAGCTTCCTGAAGCGATCGTTGCAGACATCTCCGGTGTTGAAATGGGTGCTGCATTCCGCGTCCGCGATCTCGCTCTTCCCGAAGGCGTTACCGCAAAGACCCACGGCGATGTTACCCTGTTCGCAGTGATTGATCCTGCTGCTGTCAAGGAAGATCTCCCTGCAGAAGCCGGAGCAAATGAACCCGAAGTTATCGGCGAAAAAGAGAAAGCAGAACGCGCTGCTGCTCGTGAAGCCGCTAAGAAATAAGATTACGGGAAGCATTTCACGATGGCTGGGATCGGAAGCTGCCGCCTGATTGTAGGATTGGGCAATCCGGGAAGTGAATATGCCGGGACACGGCACAATGCCGGATTTGATGTAGCGGACCGTTTTTTAGCCAGACATGTGAAAGCGTTCCGGGAGCGGAATGCCCGTGGCGGGGAAGCCCGCGAAGGGAGTTTCGCCGGTGAGAAACTGATCGTTCTCAAACCGCTGACCTTCATGAATTTGAGTGGGAATGCGGTGCTTCCGGTGGTGAGAGGGGAATCTCTCAAGCCGTCGGAGATCCTGGTGATCTATGATGACATTGATCTTCCTGTCGGACGGATGCGTTTGCGGAAGAACGGTGGAAGTGCGGGTCACAACGGGATGAAATCTATCATTGAAGCGCTTGGGACGGAAAACTTTCCCAGGTTGCGGATCGGGATCGGGACAGATGGTTCCAAACGGGATCCGGATTATGTGCTTGGCAGATTTTCCGGGGCAGAGCGTGAAGCTTATGAATCTCTGCTTGATAAAGCCGTGGAAGCATTGGAACTGCTCCAGAGACGCGGGATAGAAGAGGCGATGTGCCGGTTCAACCCGGTGAATACCGCGGTGAGACCGGAAGAATAAGAAACGGAACATCATTCCAATAAAAATATAACACACCACAGGAGGTGGAGTCTTGAAAAAGTATGAAGCAGTATTCATCCTTGACGTCAGAAAAGTCGAGGACGAGGGCAAGGCTTTTTCCGAAGAATTCGGAAAGAATCTTGAAAGCATGGGTGGAAAGCTGGTCGAGGCCAACGAAATGGGTCGCAAGCAGTTTGCCCGGGAAATCAAGAAGCGTAAAACCGGTATCTACTGGGATTATGTTTTCGAGCTTGATGCACTGAAATGCAAAGAAGTCCGCAACATGTACCGTCTGGATGAACGCGTGATCAGAATTCTGATCGTGAACTACGAACGTCCGGAAGGCGTCCCGGCAATTGCCGGAGCAACTCTGGCGGAATAATTAAATCCTAAGGGACCGAGGAGGACACTATGGCATCTCTGAATAAAGTATTTCTTATGGGAAATCTGACCCGCGAACCGGAACTTCGCTATACACCGTCCGGATCAGCTGTCTGTGAATTCGGCATTGCTGTTAACCGCCGTGGACAGGATCGTGACGAACCTTGTTTTGTGGAGATCATTGTCTGGGAAAAACAGGCAGAAGCTTGCGGAAAATTTATTCAGAAAGGTTCCTCAGTGTTCATCGAGGGTCGTCTTCAGTATGATCAGTGGACGGATAAGGAACAGAAGAAACGTTCCCGTCTCCGGGTGACCGCAGAACGGGTACAGTTCCTTGACCGCCGTGATATGGGTGGTGATCCGGCAGGGATGCCTCCGCCGCCGCAACAGCAGTCATACCGTCAGCGTCAGGTTCCGCAGGATGGACCTGAAGGCGGATATGCGCCGCGTTCCCAGTATCGCACCCAGTATCAGCAGGATGGCGGATACCAGCAGAGCAATGGATATCAGCAACCCGGTGGTTACCAGCAGCCTTACAACAGACCTGCTGCGCCGCAGGGAGTGCGCGGAGGACTTCCTCCGCAGGTTTCCAATGATCCTGCCGATCTTCCTCCGCCGATGCCGCCGGAAGATATTGCCGGAATTGAAGATGACATCCCGTTTTGATCGAAATCAAACAGTATAAATCCATACAGGAGTACAAAACATGGCAATGATGCAGAACAAGAAGCGTCGCCTGAAAAGACGCACTGTCAAGCCGAAAATTTGCAGATTCTGCGAAAGCAAAATCAACTTCATCGACTTCAAAGATGCTGAACTTCTGAAGAAGTTCCAGACAGAAAAGGGTCGTATTCTTCCCCGCCGTATTACCGGTACATGCCTCCAGCACCAGAAGATGCTGAGCGTTGCCGTCAAGAGAGCCCGTATTGTGAGCTTGGTTCTCTAATCTGAATACACTAACGAAGGAAGGAAATTTACTATGGCTACCATGAAACTGATCCTTTTGCAGGATGTGGAAGACCTTGGTCTTGCAGGTGAAGAGATCAATGTTGCTGCCGGTTATGGCAGAAACTTTCTGATCCCCCGCAAACTTGCAGCGGTTGCTACCACTTCCGCTCTCCGTCAGCTTGCTGCTCAGAAAGAAAAGATCGAAGCTAAACGTCAGGAAGAACTCGCTGCAGCTCAGGCTCTCTCTGAAAAACTCGCAGCTCTCAATATTGAGATCTTCACACAGGCTTCTGAAGACGGACACCTTTTCGGTTCCGTTTCTGACCGCATGATCGCAGACGCAATTGCTGCCAACGGTATCAAGCTGGATCACCAGCGTGTTATCATTCCGGAAGCAATCCGCACACTCGGTGACTTTGTTGTTACCCTTAAACTTCACCAGAAGGTCCGCATGGATCTCAACGTGAAAGTTTCCAGAGCTGTCTGACGGTAATTTTATGCCGGAACATGCTACATATGCGGAACCCCGCTCCGGCGAAGGTTCCGCACAGCAGAAAAATGCTGGTCCGCGAGCGTCAAAATTGATGCCCGCGGATCCGCGTCTTTACGACTTTGAGACAGAACGCTGTGTTCTGTCTGCTATTTTGCTCGACAGTTCTTCTCTTGATACTGTCTTGTCTACTATGGGGGTTCAGCAGACCTCCGATTCTCTGAAAAAGGAGCTTCGCCAGAAAGGGGAATCTCCGGAACGGACCCATCTCAGATCCGTTGCCAATGTGATGTTTCAGGATCCTGTTCATGCAGTGATCTATGAAGCAATTTTGAGTTTGAATGCCAACAATCAGGCGATTGATTTACTTTCCGTTGCAGACTGGCTCCGCAAGAACATGCGGATGGATCAGATCGGCGGGGAAATCGTTCTTCTTGAAATCCAGCAGCACGCTGCGAGTACCGCTCATCTGGAATCCTGGTGCAAGCATCTGAAAGATTACGCCATGCTCCGGGAAATGATGCGTGTCTGTGCCTCCTCCGTGGAACTTTGCCGCGGCGGTACAGAAAATGTCAGCACTGTCATGGATAAAGTGGAAGCTGATATTTTTAATGTCCGCAACAGCTTTGTTCAGCCGGAAATCAGTCCGTTGAAAAAGATTTTGCGGAAGACTTTTGACGAATTGATCGCAATCGGTCAGGGAGATGTTGAACCGGGTATTCCCACAGGATTTCCGGATCTTGACAAACTGATCGGAGGCGGTTTGAAACGCGGTGAAATGTTTGTGCTTGCGGCACGTCCTTCCATCGGGAAAACTGCACTTGCATTGAACATCATCCGGAACATTATTTCCAAAGATGTGGAACCGCGCCGGAAACGGGTTGCATTCTTCAGTTTGGAAATGACCGATACCCAGATCGCCCAGCGTATGCTTTGTACGGAGGCAAAAATTCCGATCACTGCATTTTACGAACGGCGGTTTGAGCCGGCAGATCTCCCGAAATTGACCGGGGCAGTAGCTGCTTTGCGGAAAACAGAACTGTTTATTGACGCAACTCCCGGTATTTCTGTTTATGAACTCCGTGCAAAGGCAAGAAAGCTGAAAGCACAGGAAGATATCGACCTGATCGTGATCGACTACCTCCAGCTGATGAAAGCGGGAGGTTCTGAAGAGAGCCGTCAGGTGACCGTTGCAAATATTTCCGGCGGTTTGAAGGCAATTGCAAAAGAACTGAATATTCCGATCCTTGTTCTTGCCCAGTTGAACCGTGAAACCGAAAAAGGCGGTGGCGGCGGTGGAAAGACTGAGAAACAGGCTGATGCACTTCCGAAATTGAGTAACTTGCGTGAATCCGGGGCAATCGAACAGGATGCCGACGTGGTTTGCTTCATCCACCGTAACCGTGAAGACTCCAAGGAAGGTTCCGGAAAGGATGCAATCACATATTTGATCGTGGAAAAGAACCGTAACGGAAAAACCGGTACCGTCAAGGTACAGTTTGTGAAAGAATTGATGGAATTCCGTTGCATTGAACATAAATATGACGATGGCGATGTGCCGAAGTCAGCCAAGGAATAGAAAGGATCCCCCTGAAATGAGACGTGTATTTGGTTTGATCCCGGCTGTCTTTTTTCTGATGACAGCATGTTTGACTGCTCAGGAGATCAACTCTGTCGAATTCCGTCAGGAAGGCTCTTACCGTTTCGGGAAAGATATTTTGAACTTCAATGTTCAGAGCCGGAAAGGCAGCCCTTATGACGAACAGATCGTGAATGAAGACATCAAACGTCTTTACAATACCGGTTTTTTTGCTGATATCCGTTCCGAAATGAAGAAACGGCCGGATGGAAATGTGGACTTGATTTTTCATGTTGTTCCGAAAGACATCGTCCGCAGCATCAAGTTTGAAGGAAATGAAAAATTCGATTCCAAGAAACTTTCCGAAGTTGTGACACTGACGGTCGGGGCACCGCTGAATGATAAACGTCTCAGCGAAACGCTGGCTGCTTTACGGGAGTTTTACACTAAAGAGGGGCTGAATGATGTTACGATCAACTATCTTCCGACCCGGCATATTGAGGGCGGGATCAATGTTACGTTCAAGATCCGTGAAAATCTGAAAGTAAAGATCAACAGCGTTACGTTTGAGGGCGGCAAAGCGTTCAAGCCTTCTGAATTGGAATCCCGGATCGTCAACCAGGAATCCATGTTCAGTTGGGTCCCGCTCCTGAATCTCGGTCTTTTGAATAAGCGGGAACTCGGCAACGATATTGTCCGCCTGCGGGAAGCATACTGGGAAAAGGGATATCTTGATTTCAAGGTGAAGCAGGTGAAGATGAACACTGTGGAAGGGAAGCCTGAACAGGTTGACCTGGTGTTTGTTCTTGACGAAGGGGAACCTTACACTGTGGGCAATGTCAGTGTCCGCGGCGGTGTCCGGTTCTCTGATAAGGATTTGATGAAGAAGGTCAAACTTGTTCCCGGAAAGCCTTACAGTTCGATTTTGGAACGGCTTTCTGTGGATAAGCTGGAGGAAGATTATTCTCCGCTCGGTTATGTTGATTTTCAGGCAAAACCGGTACGGATCCCCGACTTCCGGACGCATAAAGTTGATGTTGTGTTTGAAGTGAAAGAAGGGCTTCCCTACAAGGTTCGTGAAGTTTATATATCCGGCAACCGCTGGACGAAGGATCATGTGATCCGCCGGGAACTTGCCATTGCACCCGGAGAAGCCGTTGACAAAGAACGGATCAAAGCCTCCCGCAGCCGTCTGATGGGAATGGGATACTTCCACAAAGTCGATGCGGTTTCTGTCAATTCTCCGGAAGCAGGAACCAAAGATATTGATATCAAAGTTGACGAAAAGAACTTTCTCCATGCAAGAATCGGGGGGGGATATTCCGATTCCGATGGTCTTGCCGGTATGGTTGAATTGACTCACAGCAACATGGACATTCTTGATCCGAAGAACTATTTTACCGGCGGTGGACAGCGGGCGCGTTTGCTTGCATTGGTCGGAACAGAGAATATGAGTTTTGAAGCAGACTTTACAGAACCGTGGCTTTTCGGGATTCCGCTCCGCTGGGATGTTTCCGGCTATATGAGAAATGTCATGTACGATGATTGGGAAGAAGAACGGATCGGTGTAACGACTGCTCTGACGAAGCGTATTTTTGATGACTTTACCTCCATCAGCGGTGGTTATACGTTTGAACATGTCCGGATCCACCATATGGATCGGGATTTGTCTCCTGAACTGCGGAGCCAGCGCGGCAGCGATTATGTCGGACGGATCCATCTTTCTATTGACAGAGATACCCGTGACAGCGCATTGGTTCCGACTTCCGGTTATAACGTCAACCTGTTGGCATCCTTCTCCTCCAAAGCTCTTGGCGGTTCCCATGATTATGTGAGATTGGAAGTGAAAGGAAGCAATTACATCTCCTTCTTTGACAAAATGCTCATTCTTTCCATGGGGGCAAAGATCGGTATGGTCGGTATGCTCAGTGATTGGGATGATGATGCTCCGCTGTATGAACGTTACTTCCTCGGCGGTGGTGACTCTGTCCGCGGTTTCCCCTATCGCAGTATTGGTCCTACAGACAGCTATGGCGACAATATGGGCGGGAACTTCATGTATTTGTTTACTGCGGAACTTTCCCATCCGATCTGGCGGTTTATCCGCGGTGCGGCTTTTGTTGATGTCGGAAGTGCAACTGATATGCGCAGGAATCCGTTCAGCCATGCCAATATCGGTATCGGTTACGGGTTGAGAATCATGCTGCCGACCCTGAACGCTCCGATCAAACTTGATTTGGCGTATCCTGTCCTGAACAATCAGGATGGAGTCAAGAGCAAGCTGAGATTCCACTTTAACATGGGCTTCTCACTCTTCTGAGAAAAGCCTGACAACCCCTCCGGATTTTGCATTACCGGAGAGAAAGAAGTACAAAATGAATCAGACAATCAAAGGCAATATTTCATTGATGGTGTTTTTCTCCATCCTGATTTTCGGTGTTATGGCAGCTGCTGCAGCCGGTGCGCTGCATAAGGCAGGAAATCCGATGATCATGCTGCCCTTCAGCTTATTGTTTCTGCTGTGGGGATTCCTCCCGTTTTTCTCATGGAAACGAACTTTTTCCAGAGCGATGACAATGACTTCCAAAGGCGTTGATTTCCAGTTGAAGCCGGGGAACAATATTTTTATTCCGTGGTCAGAGATCCAGGCGATCGGAATGGGTGCAAACACAACGATTTATTTCAAAGACGGACGGAAACTTGTTGTTTTCTGGACAGGTATGGGGGTTCCGGAAGGCTGCGAAGGATATCCCATTTACAAAGCACAGTCTCCTGAAATCAATTCATTGAAACCCCGTCCGTGGCTGCTGGCACCGCTGATTCTGCTCGGTTTGCTTTACATCTCCATGGAATCCGGGATGGCGATTTCCAGACCATTGAAGATCGTTGTTGTGACTCTGTTCACTGCAACAGCACTTTATAAACTTGGAACGTATCTCCGGGATTATATTTACCGGTCATAAACTGACGGATCAACAGGATAATTTCTTCGGGATCCGGAATCAGGATCCCCATTTTTTATAGATCAACACGCAAGGAACACTATGGAACTTCCGGAACAATTCAGAGAACTTGGAATATCAGAACATATTCTCCGGGCATTGGCTGCAAAAGGTTTTGTTGAGCCATCCCCAATTCAGAAACAAACGATCCCCCTGCTGCTCTCCGGGGAAAAAGATGTGATCGGTCAAGCTCAGACCGGTACCGGAAAAACAGCCGCATTCGGAATCCCCATTCTGGAATCCATCAAGCCCGGCGAATCCCGGAATCCCAGAGCTTTGATCCTGACTCCCACCCGCGAACTTTGTATTCAGGTCGCAGATGAGTTGAACTCCATTGAAGGCGATAACGGATTGAAAATCGCTCCGTTCTACGGTGGACAGTATATCGGGATCCAGCTTGGTTTGCTCCGCAGCGGTATTGATGTTATCGTGGGAACGCCCGGACGGGTGATCGACTTGATCGAACGCGGACGGCTTGTATTGGATGAAGTTCAGTTCATGGTGCTGGATGAAGCAGACGAAATGCTGGATATGGGATTTATTGAAGATATTGAGAAGATCCTTTCCGCAATTCCCGAAGAGAAACGGATGCTGATGTTCTCCGCAACCATGCCGAAAGAAATTCAGGAAATCGCGGTCAAATATATGCGTCCGGGTTATGAGATCGTCCGTACCGCTCCGGCTGTTTGCGATACGCTCACCAAGCAGATCTATTATGAGATCCCCCGGGAAAGTAAACTGGATGTCTTGACCCGTCTGATCGACCTGGAAGGCGATATGTATGCCATGGTCTTCTGCCGCACCCGTGAAGATGTGGATGATCTGGCAGAGGCTCTGATCGCAAAGGGCATCACAGTCGATGCCATCCATGGTGATATCGTTCAGGCACAGCGTACCCGTGTGATTTCCAACTTCAAGGCTGGAAAGTTCAAGATCCTGATCGCAACCGATGTGGCTGCCCGTGGAATCGACGTCAACAATCTCTCCCATGTGATCAACTATTCTGTGCCGGAATCTGTTGAACCTTACATCCACCGTGTCGGCAGAACCGGACGTGCCGGAAAGACCGGGATCGCAATCACATTTGTCACCCCCGGTGAACGCAGACGGTTTGCCATGATCCGCAAAAAGGTTGCCGTGCCGATCGAAAAAGGAACGCTTCCCAAAGGAACTGATGTTGCAGATGCCAAGAAGGCTCGTCTGGTGGAAACACTGCAGACTCTGGCAGAATCCGGTGATTGTGCATGTTATTACGGTTTTGCCGCAGAGTTGATGCGGATCGCACACCCGGCAGGGATCATTGCCGCACTGCTGAAGCTCCATTATGCTTCGACCCTTGATCCGGAAGCGTATGAAGAGCTGGCACGTCCCGAACCGCAGAGAGAACGCGGAAACCGCCGGGATAAATATGATGGCGAACAGCGGGAACAGGGCAGAGCAAGTGACTTTGTCCGTCTGGAATTTTCTGCCGGAAAAGCCGATGGTTTCTCCGTCCCTGAATTGCTGGAGCTGATCCATCACCGGGCAGGGATCCGTTCTGTGGAACTCGGCAGGATCGAATGTGGAAGCGATATCACCATTGTCAATACCACCAAAACCCTTGCGGAAAAGATCATGGCATCCATGGAACCGGGTGATCCGGAAGTCCGGGAATGTGCAGCCGGTCCGCGGAAACAGGGCAGAGGCGGAAATCGTCGCGGGAATGACCGCCGCAGCATTGATGGCGGTTTCCGCAGAGAACGCCGCAGAGAGGCTTATCAGGAACGCAGAGAACGTTCTCCCCGTTATGAGGACGATGGTTCTGCACCGGAACGCCGCCGGGATGATTTCAAGGAAAGAAGATCCTTCCGCAGAGACGAAAGACCTTCCCGTCGGGAGGAAGACGGTAAAAAGCCGTTCTGGGAAAAATTCCGGAAAAGAAGACCTCCCAGAGAGTCATGATCCGGAAAATGGAAAAGAAAACGGGGCATTGAGTGAAACTTTCTCAATGTCCCATTTTTATAATTTGAGGCAATTTCTCTTTTTTTACTTCGCCATGCAGAGCAGAAGCACGGCGGCAATACTCAGGATCACACCGAAGATTTTCCAGCGGGTGACGGATTCTTTCAAGAAAAGAATGCTCAACAGGAACGTAACAGGGAAACTCATTTGAGCAATAGGCAGGGTGACAGAAGCATTCCCAGCTTTGACAGCCAACGCCATGAAAATCGTGATCCCGGCAACAAATACACCGGAAAGAAAACCGTAAAAGAGCAACGATTTGTCGATTTTAACCTGCTTTTTCTCCCGGAGAAGAGCGTAAAGAAAACCGCCGATGATCCAGTATGCAGCAATCACAGCAGTAACACCGAACTCATCCGCTTTTGCGGCAAAGGCATATTTATAGGAAAGTCCCATTCCGGCACGGAGAAAGGCTGCAAGAATCACCATAAAAATACCGATTCTTGCCAGTTTTTTATTCTCTGAATCGCCGGAGTCGGGCAGGGTCAGAAAGCAGAGAACTGCTCCGATCGCCAGAATAATTCCAATCCATTGGATCAAAGAAACTGTTTCTCCCAGAATCAGCCATGCCCCAAATACAACCGGAACCAGGTTCAAACGGTAGATCGTAGAACAAACTCCGGCACTCTGGATCCCCATAGCTTCAATCAGAAGAAGATTTGCTGTAATGGAAAAGAATCCGATCACACTGCCCCAGATCAGCGTTGCTTTCCAGGTCGTCCAATCAACATTGAAACATGCAAGGGTCAGAATTCCCCAGAAAAGTCCGATCAATACACAGAAGATCCCACGGGTGCGGGGTTTTCTTGCAAATAATTTGAAGATAAAGTCATTTCCGGAACTGCAGAGCAGACTGAACAACGCATACATCACTGCCATAGTAAAAACTCCTTTGTAAAACATCCGGTTAAAATAGCATTCTTTTTCGGAAAATCAAGCGTTTGAATTCAATTTTAACAACAAAATATTCCGGTTAAAATAAAAAGAACAGAAACCTTTTGTATGAGGTTTCTGTTCTTTTCTGAAATAAAATTGTCGATTAGAAAATGTTCAAATTGCACAAAACAATTCTTTATTCGTCAAAATCATCGTCATCATCATTAGACTCTGTCAATTTATCATCTTCTGAAGTTGTGCTTAACGCATTATGCAATTCTTTGAGCATTTCCCATTGTTCTTCATCCGTTTCAGAGGCAAAATCGTATTTCTTCTTACTCTTGGCATTGAATTTGAATTTAATCTTATAGTCTCTCAGCAAAGAAGGTGCTTTTGCAATGATAACTGTTGCGACATGTTCATCATTCAGCTTGATTTTATACGGCTTGCGCTTGAAATCTTTTTCACACAGCTTGGTAATGACATTGCACAATCTGACATCGATCCATTTATGCATTTCTTTGTTGGAATCAAAGGTCAGTTTATTCTTGTCTCTCTTTTCATCCCATTTGAAAATAACAACGTTCGGAATATCTTCATTGGCATTGGAGGGATCCTTGACTGTGACTTTAAAACGGTAGTCTCCGAGAGGTTCTACTTTATACGGTTTCTCACCGATCATCTTTTTGACCTGAGTTTGGATCCCTTCAGAAATTTTATCCCGCCTTGCATATTCAAGCATATCTTCGCGGAAGATTCCGAAAACGATCCCGAGAACGACGATAATACCTCCAATGATCCCCCAGACATTTGTTTTCTTTTGGGCTGTTGCTGCAGGAGCTGCTTCCGGTGCGGGTACGGGTGTCTCCGTTGGCGCTGCTTCCGGTGTGGGTGCTGCTTCGACAGGGGAACCGCATTCACTGCAGAACTTCACCTGTTCGGAGTACTCTTTTTTGCATTTAGAGCAGATGTAACTCATCTTTTTCTCTCCTTATTTATTGGGGGTTATTTTTCTTCTGTAATTGTTCCGAAAAGTGTCATGGATGTTGCCCGATCAATATGAACTCTGACCTTGTCGCCGATTTTAACTCCGGTGGTGTTTTCAAACACGGCAAGTTTATTCTGATCGGTTCTTCCGCACCAGCGTGCGGCATTCCGCCGGCTTGGACCTTCTGCCAGAAGTTCCAGGGTCTTTCCGACGGCACGCAGGTTCTCTTTCTGAGAACTCTTTTCCAGTTCTTTCAGGAGGATCTGGTTCCGCTCTTCTTTCACTTCTTTCGGGACATCGTCGGTCATGAGGGATGATTTTGTTCCTTTGCGGGGAGAATATTTGAAGATGTAAGCCAGGTCGAACTCCACTTCTTCCATGATCTTGCGGGTCATCTCAAAATCTTCATCTGTCTCACCGGGGAATCCGACAATGATATCTGTGGAAAACGCAATATTTCCATTGCATTTTTCTTTGAGGGAGCGGACGATCTCCATATATTCTGCTGCCGTATAGGGACGGTTCATCGCCTTGAGGATCCTGTCGGAACCGGACTGCAGCGGCAGATGAACGTATTTACAGACTTTCGGAGTGTTGGCAATACATTCAATCAGCCGTTTGTTGAAAAAAGCGGGATGGGGAGACGTAAAACGGATCCGTTCGATCCCTTCGATTTTTGCAGTTTCTTCCAGAAGATCGGCAAAAGGAGAAACATCCGGATCCATCTTCAATCCTTTTGTGCCGTAAGCTGCAACATTCTGTCCGAGAAGCATAACTTCTTTCACTCCGGCTTTTGCCAGGGCGCGGATCTCTTCCAGAACCGCTTCCGGCGACCGGCTGCGTTCCCGTCCGCGGACATACGGCACAATGCAGTAAGTACAGAACCGGTCGCATCCGCGCATGATGGAGACGTATGCTTTGAACCCGTTTTCCGGAACCAGATGAGAGTCCAACCCTGCGGCATCCTGAATATTATCATGTTCAAGAGTTGCTTTCTTAGAACCGGCTTTCAACTGATGAACCACATCGGGCAGTTCATGGATCTTATCTGTTCCGATGGCAAAATTCAGATGGGGGATTTTTTTCAGAAGTTCTTCCCCGCGGCTCTGCGCCATACAGCCCATGATCCCGAAAAATTTTCCGGAACTCTGTTTTTTTAGAATGGAAAGTTTGCCGATTGCTTTCAGTTCAGCCTGTTCACGGACGGAGCAGGTGTTGAACAGAATCAGCTCAGCTTCTTCTTCGGAAAAGACCTGAACATGTCCGTCTTCGATCAGCATGGCGGCGGCAGCTTCGCTGTCGCGTTCGTTCATCTGGCATCCATAAGTTTTAATATAAAATTTCATTTTACATTTCCGTGAAAGACGACCATATTGTTTCTGTGAATGACTTCTGATTCCGCAT
This sequence comes from Lentisphaerota bacterium, assembly GCA_015061845.1. Classification (GTDB taxonomy): domain Bacteria; phylum Verrucomicrobiota; class Lentisphaeria; order Victivallales; family UBA1829; genus SIG79. The sequence continues at coordinate 1,464 of SUVT01000011.1, read as the reverse complement.
CGCATTTGAGAATGTCATGGATGGAAGAGGTTTGACATCCGGCAAGTTTTCTGCATTCCGCTGCGCTGAAATTGGAAAGACCTTTTGCAATGATCTGTTTTCCGTTGCAGACTTCCACGATACTTCCGCGCTGGAATGTACCGGCAACTTTTCTGATCCCGGACGGCAGAAGACTGCTCCCTTTGGTCAGAAGAGCCTTTGCCGCACCATCATCGATATGAATGGTTCCGATGGCTTTGGCAAATGTGGAAAGCCAGCGTTTTTTGGATTCGATTTTTCCATGATCCGGCAGGAAAACGGTTCCCACATCATCGCCGTTGAAAATCTGACGGATGATAGAAGCATCCCGTCCGTCGGCGATCCAGAGACACTCCCCGGCGGAGTTGAGAATGTCGGCACATTTGAGTTTGGAAGCCATTCCGCCGATAGAAAAACTGGCATCATCGGTTCCCCGTGCCATTCCGCGGATCTCATCGGAAACACCATGAACAACAGAAATACGGTCTCCGAGTGTTCCATCCGGCAGCGGCTTTTTCAAACCATCGACGGTTGTGAGAATGATCGCCAGATCGGAACGGGTCATGGAGGCAACTTGAGCGGCAAGCATATCGTTATCCCCGAACTTCAACTCAGCCACTGAAACAGGGTCATTTTCGTTGATGATCGGAAGAATATCCATTGCAAGAAGAGACTCAATGCAGTTCAAAGCGTTCAGATGGCGTCCGCGTGACCGTAAATCTTCGGCTGTCAAAAGGATCTGGGATGCCTGAAAACCGTGTTTCCGGCATTCTGCATCATAAAGAGCCATCAGATGGATCTGCCCGATGGCAGCAAGAGCCTGAACTTCGGAAAGGTGCTTCGGTCGTTTTTTCAAACCGAGACTTGTCATTCCGGTTCCGACAGCCCCGGAGGAGACAAGGATCACCTGAACACCGGAATCCCGGATCGTTTTGATCTGTTCCACAAGCCGGGCGAGTGCAGAAGCATCGACAAGCAGCCGTGTTCCTGCCTTGATGACCACGCGTTTACAAGCCTGAACCAACTGTTTCCGGATAGAAACAGCATCTCCGTTATTATCTTTCTTTTTCTGCTGAGCCATGAGCGGATCTACTCCTTAAAAATATGATTACTTTATTCAAGAGAAATATATCACATTTTACCTGTTTTTCAAGGAATGATATTGGAATATCGTCTCAGGATTGATGTTTTTTCCTTCAGTTTTTTCTGCTGAAAAGCGGTCTATGTCAGGAAAATATAAAAAGATTATATTTTTACAGCAGGTATAATTCCCCATAAAACTCTATAAAATGAAGAGGTTATAGAGAAAATACCGGAAAAAATGAGTGCGGAGATGTATTTTTTTTTGAAAATTGACTTGCATTTTTCATAGAGTGGTGTATATTATTGAAATCAGTCGGGATATAGCGCAGCCTGGTTTAGCGCGTTTGTCTGGGGGACAAAAGG